>JBCCSO010000534.1:0-4061 GCA_039199965.1 Chloroflexota bacterium
AGGTTTTCTCAATTGATGTGGGGTATGGTCAGTTTGATTGGAAACTGCGCAATGATGAGCGCGTTGTGGTGATGGAGCGCACTAATGCTCGTTATATTGAAGACCTTGATGACCCGATTGAGCTGGCTGTGATTGATGTTTCATTTATTTCACTAAAGATCATTTTAAATGCGGTTGCAAAATGGATAACCAAGGATGGTGAAGTTGTTGCGCTGGTTAAACCTCAATTTGAGGCAAGCAAGCCGCAAGTGGGTAAAGGCGGGGTTATCCGAGATGATGAAGTGCGTAAAGATGTTGTGACTAATGTTTTGATATGGATGGCTGAAAATGGATGGTATATACATGGTTTAGCACAATCTTCAATACAAGGGTCTGATGGAAATATAGAATTTTTGGTCCATCTTAAAACGATCCCGATTGATTCAGCGAGTGAGGCGAAGTCAGTTGATGACTGGTACTTTTCGGCTGTTGATGCGAATTGATCCTAATCGTCAGCCCAGATTGCTTCTATTTGGTGTATAATTTTAGTTGGCGGTTAGTCAACATAAAGTCCTAGCTTGAGCATATCCCTCTCTGGAATGATCTTGTGGCCAGGTCAAAGAAAATTCTTTTCCGTAATTGATTAACCGATTAAGAACTGAGCATACGACTTACCTAAACCCTTAACCTAAAACGATAGAACCATACGTAAAAATAGCGACAAGATGGAATCTCAAGTCACAAAATTAGATATTGCACGCCAAGAAATGCTTGTTAATAAACTCCGTGCCGTACTGGGCAGGATGGAAATCGCCACCATGCTCTCTTCTGAAGCGATGGTTTGGGCTGATGAGCGCGGCATTGTGCAATGGTGCAATAGCGCATTTGAGGACCTAATCAATAGCCCACGCTATGAGATTCTTGGAGCGGATCTAATCCGCTTACTCACTTTATTCAAAGACAAAAAGATGGTTAAGGGAAATGATCATCCTGTTAACTCAGCATTGGTTAACAAGGTTCATAAAATTGAACAATACGTTTGCCAGCTCGGTGACCATCGAACCCACCTTGAAGTTGCTCAAGCACCGACTACCGATGCCAGTGATCAGACCAACGTAGTTTTGGTTATTCGTGAAGTCAATAAATCGGCGCCTATGAACTTGCCCAAAGATGTTCTTGAATCGGCCGTGACTGACCGTTTAAAAACGCTCACCTACGAGAATATGGAGCTTGAACGCAAAGTAGAGTCGCTAGGCCGGGAGCTTGAGGCACAAAAGCTAAAAGCAATGGATACAATGGAAGCGGGCTACAGGGCGAAGAGTTCGTTTCTGGCAAACATGACCCATGAATTCCGCACACCGCTCAGCGCGATTATGGGATACGCAGATATTCTAGGGCGCGAAGTGCAAAACATGGGGCATGATGATTGGGCCCGTGACCTCAGTGAAATTCGGAAAGCCTCTGGTCAGCTATTCTTCATGATCAACCAGCTTCTTGACATGGCTGCCATTGAAGAAGATCAGTCGGCCCTCGCTATTAACGAAGTTGAGGTAGCCGCTATCATTCGGGAACTCAAGTCATCCATGCTGGAAGCGATGGCGGAGCAAGACAATATCTTCAGCGTGACGGTTGCTCCCGAAGTGGACGTGATGCGGACTGATGTGGCCAAACTACGCAAAGTGCTCATGCATTTGCTTGACAATGCGGCTAAGTTTACCGTCGGGGGATCGATTGATCTTGAAGTAACTCCATTGATGAAAAATGATCAAGACTTTGTGCGATTTACAGTGCGGGATACTGGTGCTGGAATGACGAATGAACAGATCGAGCGAATTTTCGATCCGTTTACTCAAGCAGATGAATCACTCACCCGATCGTATGAAGGAAGTGGCTTGGGGCTTTACATTTCCAGCCAGTTTGTTGATAAGATGGGCGGCCGAATTGCTGTCACCCGCAGCGAACAGGGTAAAGGATCTGAATTTGTTGTAGAAATCCCTAAAGAGTTAGAACTGATCGCCCCAGTTTAAGTGATAAACTGATAAAGGTTATCACTTTGGTAGCCTTTGACTGACTCCAAACCAGTTGAAAAATGCATCAGCTGTATGTATTTTTTTACCACCTCAATTGATTTCAGAGAGCATAATTGCAAATACGTTTTGCTCAACACTGTTATAAGTTGCGGCTGGAGCCTCTGCCCAAGCGGTAATGTGATTGATTTCTCCGTTAATTGACTGCTCTGTCACCATAATAAATCCCCAGATTTCCTGCCCTCCATCATCTACATAGCTAAAGTCTCGTCTAGCCCACACCCGATCTCGAATAGCAATGCGATAGGTTGGCGTTTCAGAAAATCCATTGACGTCAGTTCCGGCCGAAGTTGACATCGCCTGAATGGTTTGATCAATTGCCCGATCATTAGCTACCTGATCAGATTTAAGGGCAATGAATACTTGACTGTTCCAAGATGCTTCAAACCGCTGCCAAGAACCACTTTCCTCTTGTTCAAAATCGGTTGGACTGGGCACAGAAATTTGATCAAGATTAACTCTGGGCCACTGCCCCGGAAAAAGGCCTGTACCGACTGGCCTGAATCGCCAACTGTTGGCAATGGTATTGACAATTTGAATGGTTGCAGGCTCATTGTCTCGCTGACCGTCAACGTCAATGACATATCCATTGTCCTCGACCACAAACGCATAAAACAGCCCAGTATGCTCATTCCCATCGCTGTCTGTGTAGCCGTAGGCAGTTGAAACGGCCGGCTGGCCAGCAATTTCGAGCTGATCATCGTATAGTATGTTGACGTTTCCAAAGTCTTTTAGTGCCTGCTGCCGAATTTGCTCGGCCGACAGTCCAGTTGATTCATCGAAGATCGTAATTTGCAGAGCTGTATCACCCGTTCGATCTGTTGAGAACAATCGTTCGTTGCTCCACGTCGGACGATACCAATCGGCCGGATAGTCAAATTGAAAGCCGGTATATGGGTCCAAATAGGTTCGATTGAGCGTATCAGCCTGAGCAACTTCTACTTCAACCAGCGTTCTATTTTTATTTCCCGCTTGGTTTTTTGCTTCAAAACCGATCTGATAAACACCATTGGGCACTGGCAACCAGTCATATACCAATTGGGCACCACCGTTTAAGATCATTGGAACGCCTAGTTCGCGGGTGAGCTGGCCATCGCTTAAAAACCAATCGTATGGAATAAACGTATCACCCGGCTGTGCAGAAATTTCATAAGGGGTTCCCTCGGCTGTAAATGCCCATGCCTGCACCGATAATCGGCTAGTGGTATCAAAGACCAAGCTGGCTTCGAACTCTTCACCCGTTTGACCGCTGACCAGCACTCCTCTCGCCGTGCGGCGGTTGCCAGAGCCGTCCTGATTAAGCGGCCACAAGATTACAAACTGCCCGTTTCCGGCATCATCTGTGAGCCAAGTGACGCGTGTGTGCCAAATGTAAAAGTCTTCATGTAGACCATCTTTCCACTCGTAAACGGCATTCCCATTGGCCAGACGACTTGGCTCAGGGATGAGAGGGTCGAACTCCAGAAGCTTGAGCCGCTCGTCTTGATTTTGCCCCACCAGCAAATTGACGTTAGTCAAGTCTAATCCGCTGATCTGAAAACCCAACCAGAGAGGAAGATTTTCGGACGCAGTTGGCAAGGTGTTGGTCAGATTATTGGTTTCTTGAAAAATTTCAACTCTGGGCGGCACGTTCCGGTCAAAGGTTGTTTGGTGGTAGCTGATTAGGAACTGCTGCCAATCTGGAAGTGAATTTTCAATGGCGTAACTAGGATTAGTAAGCTGTTTGCTAGTTGGAAAATAAAGCGAAATACCTGACGCATTGGGGAGACCCCGGCCGCTTTCAGACAAGATGACTGCATCTGAAACTGAATTAGCCAAAAACTGTGCTTGCTCTGCAATTGCAGGGTCTGGACTTTGCTCTGCCAAAATGTCTGAAAAGTGCTTGAGATCAATGGCACTGTACTGTTCAGCATCAAACCCATAGGCTCTAGCATAAATTTCTGTGCCTGCTCTGGCTGGGGCGATAATGCTCGCGGCCAAATTCATATCTTGTGA
>JBCCSO010000535.1:0-4059 GCA_039199965.1 Chloroflexota bacterium
ATGCCAATTTTGCGCTCATCCCACTGGCTGGTCCCAGAAGTAACCGCCACTGAGCTTTCCCCCGCGCATCCAGCCGATGTGTTTTACAGTAAGCTAAAAGCCGCCGTCCCGCTGAGCGATGTGATTGTGGCGCAGCACGTTGGCGGTCGCTATGCGAATTTACGCAAATACTTTGATCAGGAGCTGATCAGCCTAGTTGAGCTGGTGTCTGACTGGGGAGTATTTGAGTGGATGCTGTGGGACGCAATTGATAAAGGGTACATTGTGGGGGTGATGGCGAACAGCGACGGCCATCATGGCCGGCCGGGGGCTGAAGGGGCAGGCATGACCCACTTTGGGATCAAAAATGGGCTAACCTGCGCCTTGGCTACAGATCGAACGCGTGATGCTATTTTTGACGCGCTCAAAAATCGACGCTGCTACGCCACCACGGGTGAACGCATGCTGCTAGAAATCACGCTCAACGGTAACGTGATGGGATCAGTTGTGCCGTGGTCACCGTCCCAAATTCTACTCGCCAGCATCGTAGGAACAGGGCCGCTTGAGTCTATCCAGCTGTTTGAAGGGAAAGAAATTATCTCAGAAGTCCGGCCAGATGCGTTCAAAAACTTGACACAGTCGAATCAGATACGGGTAAGCTGGCGCGGTAGCCGGGAGCGCGGCCGTCAGCGTCGGGTCACGTGGGATGGGGCTGTGCGGACTGAAGGATGTCAGATTCTGTCGGCCGCTGAGTTTTCGTTTGATGTAGTAGCTGACGGCATTCGGGCGCAGTCTGCAAGCGAAGTCCGCTTTGAAAGCAAAACAACGGGTGATCGTGACGGGCTAGATTTGGTACTGGATGGTGCAGGTCAAGGAAAAATTATCTTCGACTCTGCCGCCGGGCAAGCGGAAGTTGATCTAGCTGAGTTAACCGATGAAAATCCACGTAAGCGCTTTGATTTTGGCGGGGTTGATATGGAGATTATGATCGAACGGTACCCGGCTGAAGTTGAGACGCTGTCACTCCATCTAGACAAACATGTGGCCCCACCAGCCGAGAAACTAACCCCCTATTTGGTCAAAGCCACTCAAGTGGATGGCCAGATGGCGTGGTCCAGTCCGATCTGGGTTGACGGCCGATAGTAAAAATGAAGGCAATTGACATCATAGCGAAAACAGGCTTAATTGGCATTCACATTAAGTCTGTAGAACCAAGTTTTCATAAACACCATGCCATTCAAATAACATTGGGGCTCTCAAAGAAAGTAATCCTTGAATGCAATCAAGAAAAAATATCTAGCGAGGTTGTTATCATTGACTCTGGAATCATGCATTCTATAGAAACCCAAGAATGCATAATTCTCCTTGTTGAACCCGAAAGCAAACTGGGGCAATCTCTCCGTGAGAATATACTGAACGATCAAAAGATCATTCAAATCAACTCGGATTTTGAAATAAATACGCTGTCCGATGCAATAAAAATTTGGGACATTCCTGATGAAAATTTAAGAAGAAGATTAGACCCTAGAATTATTGAGGTACTTGACTTTATCGATCAAATTGCAGAGAGTTTTCAGTGGGGTTCGTTGACACTAGGTGAAGCCTCTGAATGGGTCAATCTATCACCTGATAGATTTAGGCATTTATTTAAGCAGCAAATGGGTATTACATGGAGACGATATATCTTGTGGCGACGCTTGCTAGCAGGCTTACAGTTAAGCTTTAAGATGTTAACATTAACCGAAGCGGCAACTCATTCTGGATTCTCAGATGCGGCCCACTTTTCCAGAACATGCCGGGAGATGTTTGGAATAACACCAAGTGAGATCACACAAAATAGCCGTTTTATTCAAGACTGATTACTGGGTATTACTGAAAATACCCACATGAATAAAAATAAATATCTCGCTCAAACAAAACTACTCGACTTTAATACAAATAAAATTCAACAATTGATTGGTGATCGAGGTTGGAATACATTAAACCCATACCTAAAAATTCAGGCTGTGTACTCATATGTACGTGATGAAATCAAATTTGGATACAACGATGACGATAATATTAGCGCATCCCATGTCTTAAATGATGGCTATGGGCAATGCAATACAAAAGGGATCCTTCTCATGGCACTACTTCGGGGTATCGGTATTCCTTGTCGTTTCCACGGTTTTACAATTTTTAATGAATTACAGAAGGGAGCTATCCCAGAATATATAATGCCCTTAGCTCCAGCTGAAATAGTTCATAGTTGGGTTGAAGTTTATTACAATGGAGGATGGATTGAGCTTGAGGGTTTCATTTTGGATCAGCCGTATTTATCAGCAGTTCAAAATAAATACTCTCATATAAAAGCGGACTTTTCTGGATACGGGATCGCCACAAAATGCCTATCAAACCCACCTATTAATTGGAGCGGCAAATCAACATATATCCAAAGTGAAGGCATTGCTCACGATTTTGGGATATTTGACTCCCCCGATGACTTTTTTACTCAACATGGTTCAAATCTATCTGGAATCAAACGATTACTTTACAAGTACCTTGTTCGACACTTAATGAATAGAAATGTAACGTTAATTAGAAAAAGTACCCTGTCTAAAAGTTCAAATCATAAGTACGTGGTTAAAAATATGCCCTAAATCACCAAATTAACTGATGAGGCATCTAAAAAGGTATTTTATTTTGGCGGGGTCGATATTGAGATGATGATTTAACGATATCCGGCCAATGTAGAAGGTTTGTCGCTCGACATCAATACAGAGGTAAAACCGCCGAAGGGTGAACTAACGCCGTATTTTGTTAAGGCAACGCAGGTGGATAGGCAGATGGCTTGGGTCAGTCCTGTATGGGTTGACGGCCGATAAAAGACTTTAGCCTGCCTACCAGATACGGGTTTTGTTTACCATTTGAATAACAGTTTGGACTTTCGCTCGATTCGTGTTCGGCGACTGCGAGAAGGCACTTCGATAGGCTCAGTGCTCTTTGCAAGCGAAAGTCCTGTCAGTATGAGCTATTAAGTAGATCCTTCACTTCGATGAACACATGTATCGCTTCGAAAGGACTTGCTTGGATCAATCACTTGTCAGTGCGGGCAGCTCTTCAAAAAAATCCAACCTCAGTGTCTATCGGAACACAAGGTATAGGGTCCATTGCCTCTCCATCCAAAAATATTACCCCATGTATCCCTCCTAAACGGGCAAAGGGAGCTCCGGTACATTTTCTAAACGACAGGCTTCATCAATTTCGAGTGCGACAAGAATTTTATCCGTAAGAAAAACTCTTCTTGCTTTTTTGATAACATCCCCGCTTTCATCACAGAGATCATTTTCGCTTTGATTATTCCTTCCGATATAGTATGAATTCACCTCACGTGTGCCATCACTCCTTTGAGTGTCCGCCATATTTTGAAGTAAACTTTTGACTTGTCAGACATAAAAACCTCTTTTTGTTTGGCGACAAAAATGATAAGTTTGCCATGTCTGACACTATTTTGTTAGAAATTTAGACCCTTTAGATGGACACTGTCCGGTGTAGAATTGGAAAATAAAATTTCTAAAGTCCGCTCGCTCCCGTACAAGCTATTGATCTTCAAGCACTGTCTCTGTGGCGATGTCGACATGCGCAAAAAACAGTTCACCGTCATCGGTGGCAAAGCTAACGCCGTATTCTGAACCACCCATCGGGGTAACATACGTAAACCACTCAATATCCTCACCACTGCCGTAAATGGCCTCATCAATGTCGTCTGCATTCCATGCTATTTCAACAGCCCGATTCTGATTGTCTTTTTCTTGCTGTTCCTCATCAAGCAGTGATGTGTTGGTGATTTCAAATATTGTGGGCCCTTCACCATGATCTACCACACTCACAGTAAACTCATCTATGCCACGGTAGAAGCCGATTTCCCAAGTTCCTTCCCATTCATGGTACCACGCCCAGCGTCCCCAGTCGGCCGGGTCACCCAGAATCGCCAGCACTTTCGGATCTTTTAGCACAACCTCTTCAGCCGCAGTTTGGCCTGCTTGGTATGCTTCAGCAGATAGTGGTTTAGGTGCAGCTACCTCAAGAATTTCACCAAGA
>JBCCSO010000536.1:0-4053 GCA_039199965.1 Chloroflexota bacterium
GTCATTGACATTTGATGGATCCATAAGTGGCATTGGCTCTGAATACCTTGATGGCATTCACGTCGGCTTCGATTAGTAACCCAAGAGTAATACCTAAGGTGCAGCTCTAGTCAATTTACCATATTGCAACCGGCTAGAGCTGCACCCAAAATATTTGTTGATTGCTATTATCAAAACATTAGTTTCATCTTCCCCAAACAATGCGGAATTCAATTTGAGGACCTAAAAGTTGCGCCAAAAGCGAATTTCTCTACCGGACAGTACCCTCCCAAAGGATCTAAATTTCTAACAAAATAGTGTCAGACAAGGCAGACTCATTATTTTTTGTCACCAAAAAAAAGGAGGTTTCTGTGCCCGGCAAGTCAAAAATTTACTTCAAAATATGGCGGACACTCAAAAGAGCGAAGATTGTGCTTTTATAGGTTGACTCGATGTTTGGCTTTGAGCTCGGCCGCCGCTAAATCAGCCTCTTCCTGCTGGCGAGTCTCATCCCAGCCTAATTCGTTGCCGATGATGACTGCCAATTCCGCCATCAGGCCACCAGAGACACGCCCGGTCAGAGCCAGCAAGCTGCGCCGCTGCAGGAGGTCGTTGATATGCACAACTTTTTCGGTGCGGGTTAGCCAAATAATTTCCCGCTTTGAGTAGCTTGGCTCATTTTCCAGCGGCCGATCATTGCCATCTGCGCAAAATAGGGCGATGGCGCGCGCCCCGGTTCCGTATCGGTCAAACAGCATCCCTATTCGCTCAGCCGACGTTTCGGTTTCTTGCGCCAAGTCTTGAATCCAAGCCTCTTGAGCCTCATCCGTTGTGGGGTAATCCGCGCCGCCACCAATAGGACGGTCTACGGTTGACTCAATTCGATTTTCGCCCAAACGATCCAGTGCCACATCTGCCACTTGCTCAGAGAAGGCGCGGAAGCTGGTCCATTTACCACCAACTAAGTTAAAGATCGGGAAGCTAAACTGATCGCTTGGCTCAATAATCTCGTTGTGGTGGTCACGGCTGACTTGACCCGCGCTGTTGGCGTTTGACGTGGGTAGAGGCCGGACCCCGGAGAACGAGTAGACAATTTCTTCCGGTTTGATGTCGATGTTTGGAAAAACGATCTTCGAAAACTCCATGAAGTATTCAACTTCGTCATCTGTGCAAACCGCATCGTCGGGGTCTTCGATGAAAATATCGGTAGTGCCCACAATCACTCTGTCAGCTAGCGGGTAAATCAGCACGATGCGGCCATCATCATTCTCGAAAAAGATTTCGTGCCCGCGCGTGGCCTCAAACAGCTTGCGGTTGTTGACCACAATGTGCGACCCTTTTGTGCCACCAATAAAGTTGGTTTCAGCCCCCATTGCGCTGTTAACGAAGTCAATCCACGGTCCGGCCGCATTAATGACGACCTGAGGTTGAATATCGAACGATTCACCTGTTTCATGATCCATCAATGTGATCGTACTTTTTTGAGCGTCTGATGCAGAGACATAATTCAGTGCAAACGCTTTTGAACCCGCTTGTTCTCCATCTAGCATGACTTCAATCGCAATCCGTTCTGCATCACGCATTGACCCGTCGTAGTAGGTGGCGGTGTTCACGATATCGGGGTTCATTTCTGGAAAGTATTTGAGCGATCTGTCGCTTCCCCAGAACTCATGCTTGGGCACCGTGCGCTGAGCCCCAGTGTAAGAGTCATACATCACCAATCCTGCTTTGATGATGAACGAGCCGCGTTCGGCCGGTTGGGTCAACATCCCTAAAAATTTCATGGGGGCGTTTAGCATGCCAGAAAAACGGGTAAAAATAGGGATGGTGGTTGCCAGTGGTTTGACATAGTGTGGGGCATTCTGAATGAGCCGGTTGCGTTCTTTAACAGCCTCTTGAACCAGACGGAATTCTCCATTTTCTAGGTAGCGAATCCCACCGTGTACCATGCGAGATGATGCTGCACTCGTTCCAGAGCAGAAGTCTGCCCGGTCCACGACCAAGACATCAACCCCTTGCAGCGCAAGCTCTCTAAAAACGCCAAGTCCGTTGATGCCAGCCCCAATGATGAGGACAGATACGTCCGGGTTTTCTTTGTAGTGTTGAATAATTTCGTTTCGGTTCATAGTTCGTTCATTCCTAAACAGCCACTGTCTTCGGCTGTAGAGTGATTTGAATAGGATCTACTCAGGGCACCTCTACAATAAATTAACTTGATTGCGTAAGTCCTATGGAAGTTTTTAGGGTCGATTGGGGGCCATTTGCAAAAAGACGTGAAATGCTGGCATGTAAATTTAGCTGATGCCTCGTAGTTACTCACGCCGCGCTGTACTCGCTCGCTATCATTATAAATTTTCCTGATGGTGGATCAAAATATTTTTTTGATTTCAAACTGATTCCTTTTGCTTGTGCCGTGTCATGTCACATACAAAGTCTTCTGACGTTGTCTGAAAACACTGGAAATAGACCTGCATTATTTTTTCTTGTTGCCGGAAGAGATGAATATATGAAGTTCGAAAGTTAGGTAAGAAATTCTTATTTCGAGTCTTCATCACCACGTAGAAAAACAAAATTATAAAATTTGTGTCTTGCATAGTGCTTGTTTTGCTCAATACTTACCCTCTTTTACAGCCCTACGGATACAAAAGGAAATCATTGGAGAAATATGTTAAGAAGAAAAATAACCGTTAGTTTGGCCGCTTTGTTACTTTTATCGTTGGTTGCATGCCAACCGCAAGCAGCTGAAGAACCAGAGGCTGCTCCGGCCGTCCCACCGTCTGCAAGCGGTGAAGCAACCGTCATCAGCGTTCCCGGCTACGAGACTTGGGAAGAAGTCTTGGCTGATGCGGAAGGAACGACCGTGAATTTTCATATGTGGGGTGGATCAGACGTGATCAACTCAAACGTAGATGATGATATCGGTGCGCAAGTGTTTGAAAAATATGGTGTTACTGTTAATCGGGTGCCGCTAGTAGACACGGCCGATGCGGTCAATAAAATTTTGGATGAAGCGTCTGCTGGGGTAGACACAGGCACCATCGACCTGATCTGGATCAACGGTGAGAACTTCAGAACGCTGGCTGAGGCAGATCAGCTCTACGGTAACTGGTCCGAAGGCATTCCAAACGCACAGTTTGTAAATTGGTCAGACCCATCATTGGCATTTGACTTTGGCTACCCGGTTCAAGGGCGCGAGTCACCGTGGGGGCACGCGCAGTTTGTGTTTGAATTTAACACAGAGTTAGTGGGTGATACGCCACCAGATTCTTTTGAGGAACTACAATCGTGGACGGCTGAAAACCCCGGTCTATTCACCTATCCGGCTGTGCCTGACTTTGTTGGTAGCGTCTTCATTCGTCACGTTTTCTATTGGGCAGCCGGTGGCCCTGAGCCATTCTTGGGCGAATTTGATCAAGAGGTATTTGACCAGTATGCCCCTGCCGTTTGGGAATATCTGAATGAGATTGAGCCCAATCTGTGGCGTGCGGGTGAAACTTATCCAGATTCGGCCGCCTTAATCAACCTGTTGGCCAATCAGGAAGTGGCGTTTGCAATGGATTACGATCCGGCTCGTGCGGCAACCAACATCAACGAAGGCATCTATCCAGAAACTATTCGCACTTTTGTGATGGAAACCGGTACTATTTCTAACAACAACTTCGTGACCATTCCGGGCAACGCGCCAAATCCGGCCGGAGCGATGGTTGTTGCCAACTACATGTTGAGCGAAGAATTTCAGCTTGAAATGACCAGTCCAGAAGGGTGGGGATGGCTCTCGCCAATTTCACCAAGCGTGTACAGCCAGGATTTTCAAGATGCTGTCGCTGCGTTTGACCGTAGCCCGGCCACCTTAGCTCCTGAAGTTCTGGCTGAAAATGCGCTGCCTGAGCCATCGGCCGCTTGGGTGACCGCCATGGAAGAAGGCTGGATCGAGAACGTTTTAGAGAACTAGCTGATAGCTATTAGCTTTTAGCTGTTGGCTTTTAGCTGATTTGCCACGACCAATTAGGTTGATCATGGCGAAAAAAGCTAATAGCCAACGGCCAATAGCCAAAAGCCAGCAGCCAGCAGCCA
>JBCCSO010000537.1:0-4030 GCA_039199965.1 Chloroflexota bacterium
AATCTCTTTGCTGCGTATGATGAGCTGCTCACCCTCGTCTGGCGTAAAGTAGTAACCCCCTTCGGCCGCAGCCCAGAACAGGTCGTCCAGCTGCATCTGCAGGGCGATGGCTTCCTCCAAATACTTCAAGTCGAAGGTTGCTTCATACAGCTCAAGCAATCCCCAGATCAAGTAAGAATAATCATCAACGTTGGCAAAAATGCCCGCCTCCCCTTCACGGTAGCGGTGCAGCAAGCGGCCGTCATCATCGCGCAGCGTGGCCAAGATAAAGTCGGCCGCGTTTTGGGCCGCCTGTGTGTACTCAGGGTTGTGGAACGCGCGGCCAGCTTTGGCGAAAGAGGCGATCATTAAACCGTTCCAGTCAGTCAGAATCTTGTCATCTTTATGCGGATGTATGCGCAGTTCGCGCACGTCAAACAGCGTTTCACGGATACTGTCTAGCTTTGCATCAAGTTCTTCCTCTGTCATACCAAACTGGTTCGCAGTGGCGGCCGGTGGCTGATCCCAGTAGATAATGTTTTTGCCAATCGGCTGACCAGAAGCTTCATCTAAAAAGTTCCCCTCTTGAGTCATTTGTGACATGCGGATCACAATATCGGCATCTTCTAGGCTGAGCAGCGCCTGTAGTTCTTCTATGGTCCACATGTAGAAAATGCCCTCTTCATGCTCGCTGTCCGCATCTTCTGCAGAGAAGAAGCCACCGCGCTCTTCCGTCATGTCACGCAGTACATAGGTGAAAATTTCATCCGCTACGTCTTTAAAATACTCATCCCCTGTGATTTGATAGGTTTCAGTATACGCCATCGACAACAATGCTTGGTCGTACAGCATCTTTTCAAAGTGAGGAAGCTTCCAGCGCTGGTCGGTTGAGTAACGATGGAATCCATACCCAATTTGGTCATAAACACCGCCCAAGCGCATTGAGCGGAGAGTGACTTCAACCATCTCTACCGCTTTTTCATCACCCGTGCGCTGGCCGTAGCGGAGCAAAAACAGCAGGTTGTGCGGAGATGGAAACTTAGGGGCCGCACCAAATCCACCGAACACAGGATCAAAACTTTGATCAAGTTGAATAAAAGCGGTGTCTAGCGTACGTGAGTCAAGGACGTTAGTCGGCCCATCAGCCTGAAAGCCGTTCGACTGCACAGTCTGGGATTCTTGCAGGGCTTCTACAACAAGATCAGCATATTCAAGAATTTCTGGCCGCTGGTTGACCCACGCGTGCCCCACTTGGGGCACCAAATCCAACATACCAGTTCGCTCAAAGCGGCTTTCTTTGGGGATGTAGGTCGCCGTGAAAAATGGCAATTGCTCCGGGGTCATAATGATGGTCAAAGGCCAGCCCCCTCGATTACCCGTAATCTGAGCCACTGTCATGTAGATGCTGTCGATGTCCGGCCGCTCCTCACGATCCACTTTAATGTTGATAAAGTTTTCGTTCATCAGGTCAGCCACAGCCTGATCTTCAAAAGATTCACCGCGCATCACATGGCACCAGTGGCAGGTTGAGTAGCCAATCGAGAGAAATACCGGCTTGTCTTCGGCCGCGGCCGTGGCAAATGCTTCGTCTCCCCACGGATACCAATCAACCGGGTTGTAAGCGTGCTGGAGCAGATACGGGCTTTTCTCGTTGATCAACCGATTTGGCTCGCGATTGGTGTAGTCAACATCCTGAGTTTCACGTTCTGGCTCAGAAGAAACGATTTCGACTGGCTCTTGTGTCGGGCGAGGGGACTCTTCTACCAGCTCGGCCGTTGCAGCATTCGATTCCACAACATCTGCTGCCTCAACAGGCACAACGGTCATCTGAATCTGCGGCTGTGCATCAGCTTGGTCCGCGTTAGCCAAAGACTCAGGCTCGGCCGGTTGACAAGAGGTGAGGATAATAAGCAGCGCAAAAAGGGCGCTGAATCCTACTTTCTTCAGTTTCATAAATCTTCTTCCTTTATTTATGGAGCGTTCTCCTATTTATGGAGCATTCTCCTATTTATGGAGCGTTGTCCCTCCCAAATATCCGATGTAGGCTGGCACTAGGGGCAGTACGCACGGACTGATAAAGCTGATCACTCCGGCAAAAATAGCTAGCGGTATGGCGCTGCCTGCACTCACATTCGAAGCTCGAATTCCCATATTGCTGAGTGAGCCGGTTACCCATTCTTCAATAGCAAAAACCACCTCATTCAAGTAGCCAAACTGGGTAATCAGCACCGTGATCTGATCAGTCCACAAAATGTAACCCATGCCGATCATGAACAAGCCGCTCAAGATACTCACCACCCCCAGATATTTGTTCATCCTGCGCAGTAATTTGGTCATCCGGCCGAAGGCAAGCCCCGTAATCAAAAACGGAATGCCTAGACCAAGGCTATAAAATGCCAAAAGGGCCGCTCCCTGTTTGGCGGTGGCACTATTGCTTGCCAGCAGCAAGATACTGGCAAGGATGGGGCCAATGCACGGCACCCAACCGGCGCTAAAGCTGACGCCCACAGCAAAACTGCTGGCGTACCCCCAGCCGGGATTGATCTCATGCATTTGTTTCACGCGTCGCTCGGTGTAGAGCAGGGCGTTGAAAAAGTAACAGACCCGGTCAATAGCAGAAAAGAAAATTGATCGGCCGGTTAACTCGCGTTTGTGCAGAAATTCGGACAGCTTGAAGAAAAACCCCAGCGTTGCTAACCCAAAAATGGCGAGCAAAACGCCGCCAATCTTCTGCAAGATAATCTGGTAGCTGAGCAGGCTGGCGCCCAACAAACCGGCCGCCGAGCCCAGCAGTGTGAACACAACACCAAACCCAAAAACAAATGCAAATGAATGAAGAAAGATGTCTATTCGTTGAGCAGCAGACGCTATCTCCTCTGAGGTTTCAACATTTTCGCTTCCAACCAATGACATAAATAATCTCCGTATTTATTCAGCAAGAGGATAAATCCTCCTGCTATCGACGACGGCCTCTGGCCTTAACCTAGGCTAAAGGCCGTTGTTGATAGCCGATAAGCGTTAGCTCACTGGCGATAAGGATCTCTGTAACATTAAAAATCTTAATTCTTTGTGACTGCGAGTTTCGGCTTCGACAGGCTCAGCCTCCGCCGAGAAAGGCAGCCTGAGCCTGTCGAAGGCGAGGTCACATATTGAGAATACTTTTTTATAGACTACTCAACTTCCTCAGCGTTTTGCGCCAGCCCCATGATGACTTCACCCTCTTTCCAAAGGGTGACCTGAATATCATCGACCTGAATCACTTTTTCTTTTCCGTCCATAAATGGAGACGGGTCGCGGAATTCGTACAGGGTATAGGCCTGCAAATCCTCATCTTCTAGATGAATTTGCACCGCGATTGACTCTTCAATCGTGCAATATCGTGCACCCAACATGTCAAAGTTATCAAAAGCCATCCGCTGTGGATGAACTGGTGAAAAGTCGAGCAGATGCATTTGCGAGGAAAGATTGGCGATACTGGGAGAAGTGAACTCAGTGTTGAATCGTTTAGCGTGGTTTAATGCGATTTCGGCCGCAACCGCCTCAACGTGCTGACGTTCACTGACCTGCTGAAAGCCAAACAGTCCACCAATTACCAGCAAGAGCATGACGGCCGCAAACGCTGCGTAGGTGTACAGATTAGTTCTGTAGTAAGGCACTACCGGTTCAGGCTTTTTGGGTTGAGCGAGCTTTTTTAACTCGTCGAGTTTTTCAGGCGATAGAGCCTGTCTTTTATAGAATTTTTGAATCCGTTGTTCAATCGGGGTATTTGAATCACTCATTGACGTACACCTCCTGTTCTAGAAGATGAATCTGGCTTGTCTGGTCTATTAGAAATCGGGTCAGAAAGCAAGGCTCGCAGGCTCTTTTTGGTGCGGTGGAGCAAACTCAAAATGGTGCCGCGCGGCCGCTGGGTGAGCTCTGCCAGCTCCGTGACAGAGTAGCCCTCTACTGCCGACAGATAGAGCATCTCACGCACGTCATCCTGCAACTGGGCGAGGGCAGACTCAAGCTGCGGATCAAACGATGAAAGCATCATGTCGACATCGCCGAC
>JBCCSO010000538.1:0-4024 GCA_039199965.1 Chloroflexota bacterium
AATTTAAATTCATTAAGAAATCCGATTGCACATTGTGCTCCAATTGCAGAAGATGAGGTTGTTCGATTAAATCTTAGCCTAAGAGATTGGTTTCGTATAATGAACTGAGCCTGTATTTGACCCTCTTGTGGGGCGGGGTCTTTAGGTACTGTGATCGGTCTCCAGCCGCAGTCACCAATCCCATAATTCAAATTGAAGTAGAGTTATATTAAAATTGCACCATGGCTGAACAAATCACAATTTCCGTCTCAAACAGACTATACAGACGAATTGCTGAATTTGCCTCAAAAAAAGAGCGAGCTGTGGCTGACCCAGTTAATGAAGTCGTTGAGCAAGCATTTGTTGAGCCAGAAGCTCCTGTACACCCAAATCGCGCACAAATGCAACAAGAAATTGAGACATATGAGCGGCTCCATTCAGAATTAGTGCAAAGCTATTTGGAGCAATACGTTGCAATCTCTGACGGCCAGCTTATTGATGCAGACAAAAACCCTCAAGCTCTTTTGATGAGAGTGAAAGAAAGTCATCTAGGGAAAGTTGTTCTACAGCGGTTTGTGTAAGAGGAAGCTAAAACAGCAATCTATTTTCGCTCACCTAAAATCCTGCATTCATGAAATCACATTTTGAATATGATCGTCGGTACATGCCTTCTGCACCGGTTGTTCCAATAACGGTGGATGGCTATTCTGAAAATACAGATCCTATAACTGTTTCAGCCTTGGTTGACTCTGGAGCTGATGGAACGATGTTGCCGATGAGAATTTTGGAGCGCGTTGGTGCAAGTTTCGTCGACACAGTGCAAATGAGTGGTGTGACCGGTATCCAGCAGCCGCGTGATCGGTATCGTGTACGGATTAAGATTGGGGAATTTAAAATAAAAGGGGTTGATGCGATTGCGGTTGCGAGCAATGGTGAGGCGATTGCCGGCCGTTTGGGCCAGTAATCATGGGTTATTCCATGACTGCGACCCCAAATTCATCACCCCCAGATTCTATAATCACACCTGCATCAGTCATTTGCCTTAACCAAATTCTGTGTCGTCTAGGCAGCAGCTTCTTTTGCTTTAAAGCCCAAAGAATAGCCTTGTGATCTCGATTGGTCAGCGGGTCTGGATTAAATGGGCCAAGATCCGTTCCAGTCAAAATTATTGTGAGCAGGCTGCTGGCAGCATATCCAATCACGCCAGCGATCAGCAAGATTACGGCAATGATAAACGCAATGATGATGATAAAAAAGCCGATGCCATCACCCCCAGAGGCAGCACTCATGGCCAGCAGTCCCACAACAAATGCAGAGGCGGTAGCTCCTATCATTGCTGCTATTACTCCGACAATCCAACCAAAGATACGGGTGTAGTAATATTTCCACCAATAATGAGCGGAACTATGGAGCTCGTCACTTGTTAACCAAGCTGGTGTGAGCTCATTCAAATTAAATGTATTCGTGCCCTCTTGTTGGAGTACTAAAGAGATATGCCGTAGGTACTCTAAGTCTTCATTGGATAAGGATTGATCAAAATTGTTGGGTTGTTGTTCGTTCATGTTTGCATCTAGGTTGATATCTGGTTGGCAAGAAGATTTGCTCAAATTGGACACTGGAGACCTTAGTTTGGTTACGAAGAGTTTGTTCTTAGCTCAGCCTGCCTGCGCTTGCGCTTTTCCGTTGTGCTGTTGAATTCTTTGCGAGCCGCAAACGCTCCCCAAATTACATATCCAAAAGCCAATGCGCCAAAAGCCGCAGCCATCCAGTGCATTACACTTGCGTTACTTTCAATATGTCCAATTCTTGTCTCATGCACCGTTGGGTCAGATGCTAGATAGCGCATTTCAAAGCCACTGCCTACTTTAGGGATATGCTCCACTTCTAGATTAATGGACTTTTCTTCGTCTGAGTAGGTATTGCCCGCCTCATCCTGATAGTCATAGGAGATAAGAGTGACGATGTCACCGTTTGAGCCTATTCTTCTGAACTCTTCATAAAAGTCAGTAATTTTCACCGCTTCATATTGTTCAACGGCCGTTACGATTCCGGTGGCTACGATCCCTTCTTGCTCGAATCGGTCTGCATACCGGCCGTAGGCAAATGCCCCAATTTCAGCTAAAACAACCAAAACTAAAATTGCAAGGGCTGGAGCTGCATTTTGCCAAAACATCTGACCATAAGTCATCGGTTTATTATTGCTATTACTCATCTGTTATTCTCCTGCTGCACGGCTCATGACTGATGGGATTATGCCTTTAGGGCACTGCTTTTGTGCTTCAAGTTAATGCTGTTTTGTCTCATAATTACAGCCAAAAGCCCTTTAGTCGCTGAAAAATTTGCGGCAGGCTAGCAGGCTCACATACGGCCGCTATTGCCTAGTAGTGATATCGTAGCTGTGCAATCAGGAGTGAGTTTCCATTCACCTTGTAAACAATGCGATGCTCGTCATTTATCCTGCGCGACCAATACCCAGATAGCGCGTGTTTTAACGGCTCCGGCTTCCCAATTCCTTCAAAAGGCTCTCGGGCAATATCTTTGATGAGCAAGTTGAGCCGCTTTACCATTTTGCGATCTGTCTTTTGCCAGTAGAGGTGGTCTTCCCAAGCCTGCTCCGCAAAAACCAACTTCATTCCTTCAGCTCCAGCTCGACCAGCTCCCGTTCAGTGCCTTTTTCATTTTCAAGATTACTGATGGCTGAGATCAAGCGACGCATGTTTTCTGGGCTGCGCAAAAGATAAGCTGTTTCCTCAAGCGCCTGATAATCTTCCATTGAAATCATGACAACCGCACCTTCCCCTTTACGCGTAATTGCAATGGGAGCGTGGTCTTCAATTACCTTTTTCATGGTTTGTGCCAAATTGCTCCTAGCTGATGTGTAGCTGATGCTTTCCATAGTCACCTCAAAACTAAACCTGTACAGTATTCTGTACGTATGTTACACACTAATTTCTAGAAAATCAACCCGTACTTTTGTGAATACAAAATACTTGACCGTCATAAATGTCGCTACGGTTATATGCAACAGTTAAGAGCTTCCATTCATGAAACACAAAATCCCGTTGGCTACGCCGCGCGCGGCTATATCAGAGTAGGTGGTTAGCAGCTCCCGGTCATTGTACATAAACCCCATTTCGAGCAGAAGGGCCGGAGATTCGGCCGAAATTTTGTTGAACGCGTGATACTGGGTCATGTCAACCGTGATCGTTGCGCTGTGGATCGGTAGGCCGGTCATTTGAGCGTAATTTTCCTCAATGCAGGTTTTCAGCCGCTCCGCTTCCAAACTTTGATTGACCGTCGTCTTAAATCCGGTGAAAGACGGGTCAAGAGGGGTACAGGAGTCAGAGTGGAGTGACACCACCATATCCTTAGAGAAGCCCTGTAAGCGGGGATCAAATTCACTCAGTAGGGAAACAGAGTAGCCAGCTTCCTCAAGGATGGCGAGCGCCTGCACCGCCACGTTCTCGTTAATCTCTACTTCAGTCAAGCCATCGTCGCAGACCGCACCCGGATCAGACCCCCGATGGCCAACTACTATAGCCAGCCGGAGCGGGCCGGGGCTTTGCGCAAACTGCTGAGACACATTGCCAAAGTTAGCGGTTTCTAAACCGATGTTAGCTCCCTCAGAGTTGTCCGTTGCGGCCGCATCTTGCACCGTGAACGGCCGGGACTCATCTGGGTCAAACGTGCGGTAAATATAGACAAGACCCCCTGTAGCAATCAATAAGAAGACAATGACAGCTAAATTCCGCCGTAAAAACCAGCCTAGTTCACTATCCTCGCGCAATCGTTGCATAGGCTAAGTCTAGTCACCACCGGCCGGTTTTGGCAAACGATCGTAAAGCTCAGTTAATCCACGCAGCCTGTGGCCGATAAACTCTGTTAGCATTTCATTCGTGTAGCGCCACGACCAATAGCCACCTGTTTTGCCGGGAAAGTTCATGCGGGCCGCATTGTCTAGCTGCATCAAGTCCTGCATCGGAATGACCGACATTACTGCGACAGATGCGTGGGCCAAGCGGATTAAATCCCACACAATGTCGTG
>JBCCSO010000539.1:0-4022 GCA_039199965.1 Chloroflexota bacterium
ATTAAGGAAAACAAGGAGATGTTAAATGACTTGGATACAAACGATATTGCCCGAAGATGCCACCGGTGAGCTGGCAGAGATTTACGAACAAACCAAAACCCCGCACGGCACGTACGACAACGTATACATTTCAAAAAGCCTGCGGCCGAAGACAATTTTGGGGCACGAAACCCTCTATCGATCAGTACTGCACAACGATGATGTTACTCTACCCCTTTGGTTCTTAGAGTTGGTCGCAACCTACACCAGCGTTCTGAACAATTGTTCGTACGCGGCCACTCATCACGGACACAATTACCGAGCGTTGTTGAATGATGCTGATCGCATCGCTGAAATTGATGCAGCGATGGAAAAAGATGATTTCAGCGGCGCTTTCGAGGGCAAAGAGCTCGCTTTTTTGCAGTACACGCGCAAGCTAACAAAAACGCCCGGAGCCATCACCCAAGATGATATTGAAGCGATGCGCACGGCCGGGGCCGACGACGGGGAGATTTTGGAGGTATGCCAGTGCTGTGCCCTGTTCAATTATTCAAATCGCTCTTTGTCTGGCTTGGGGGTAGACATCGGTGAAGACAGGGTTGGGTTTTATTAGCGATGTGAAATGGAAGAATTAACCATAAACATAGTTCCTGCGGATGGCTTGAGTGCTGATTCTCTTGAAGCGATTATTGAGCTGTGTTCTGCAGCGTTTGAAGAGGACTATCGGCCGTATTTAGATGCATTTGAGGGGGCGACACATGTGCTTGGCACAGTAGACGGCCGCTTGGTTTCTCACGGCCTGTGGATTGAACGCTGGCTTCAGGTCGCTGATTCAGAGCTTCTACGCACCGCTTATGTAGAAGGGGTTGCCACTGATGAACTGTTTAGAAGACGGGGATATGCTGCGGCCGTGATGCGTCGAATCATCAAAGATGTGCAGAATTTTGAGCTAGCAGCTCTATCACCGTTTAGTGTGTCGTATTACGGCCGGTTGGGATGGGAACCGTGGGGCGGTCCGCTGTTTGCGCGCACGGCTGATGGTATAGAGCCATCCCCTGAAGACGAAGAAGTGATGATCTATAGGCTGCCCAAAACGCCTGACCTTGACCTGTCTGCTCCACTGTCTGTCGAGTGGCGTGCTGGCGATGTTTGGTGATCAGACAATTTTTTGAATGGGGAACACGTCGACATTGACACCGCGGGAAAAGAGAGTGTGGTCCGGCGGCCGGTTGGGTGCTTTAAAACCAGCCAGTTCAATTAGTACGGTGTCCCAAGATGTCACGAGGGCTGTGTGGAGATCGTAAGGTTTGTGAACGACTTGTCCTGAGTAAAGTTGTCCGTTTCTTCGGTACGCAAAAAGCAAGTACCTTTCGACTAGGAAGAATTCAAAACTGCCGGGCTTTGCAAAACCGATTGGCGAAACCCTCGCATAGTCAAATCGGGATGGTGACTTTTGCTCTTGTTTTCGTTTGGACGAATAAGTAAATTGGAAATCATCTTTGCTGTGGCTCATACGGGCATCAAAGTAAGGCAACTGGAACAAGGCGCGAGCGGTGCGCACGGCTAGCCACTGATTGGCGTCTAGTGAATAAAACCAGACACCGGGGCGACCGTGTTTGTCATAGACATAGGTTCGCAAATTAATCTCATGAAAATTCGAAATGCCGGGAACAGCGGGCAAAAATCGCGGCCGAATGTTGCGCATTAGGAAGGGGACAATGCCCAAATAGGCTTTGCCTTCCCATGTGTCTACCGTTAGGCCGGGCGGCAGGCTAGCTTGAATGATTTCTGGGTCAAAAGCCCAGTGTAAAAAGAGAAGATCTTGCCAAGTTTGAAACATCACTTGCCACTGGTCTGTCGGCCGCTGCCGGGCTGCTAGCCGTTGTTCGAGGGTTGGTTGCATGCTTCAACTGTATCAAGCCCTCAACAAAACAAATAGTGCCTTTTGTCACGACACGCACAGTAGTCTCACTTATCTATCAAAATCATTCTGCAGAGTCTAGCCGTTAGAAACGCAGATCATAAGCAGATGTCTTGAATATCGCTAATTTTCAAGATTAATAGATGCTTTTCGTATCACCTGATCTTGCCCAGTTAGCCGCTGCATTTGCAGAATAAAAACCGAAACATTGCTCAGGTCCTGTAGATACAAAATTCCTAACACTGGCAGAAAAAAAACGTTAAAAAATTTTTATCTTTATATATAATGCAGAAATGAATTTTTATCCATTTATTCCCAAAATATCTTATCGAAGCGGTCTTTATTTTCTTCCATTGATTCTTTTTCTCTTGTCTTCTTGTACTGTTGCTGGAATTGGTACAAATGTTGAGGTTGGTGAAACGAGTGCTGACTTATTTGAATCATTAGGCGGCGAATCTGATGATCAAACGGCTGAAAATGATCCGAGCAGCACAGGCACAGAAGTTAATGAATCCGCCAAAGATATTGACACAGATGTTGCTTCTAATGGTGAGTTTAATTCAGTTTTGCTTCCTAAATTCATGGGGCTTTCAGTTTTTGAGCAGGCCAATGATGGGGCAGTAAAAGCCGCACGCAGTTTGCGGCAGCCAGCTCCAATGTTTGTGGGGCCAGCATCAGCAAGCGACAATCAGCAGCAGATTAGCCTGTTGAATGAGGCTGTGGCCAATGGGTATGACGCGGTTTTGATTAGTAACAATGCTGGCGATGAAATAGCATCTGCGGCCGAAGCAGCTTTAGAGGCTGGTGTAACGATCATCACGTGGGACTCTCCTATTCCATCCTCTGTGGGAGAGAATGTTTTTGTTGCCCAAGTTGATTTTGATGAAACCGGGTCAGTGATGGCAGAAATGGCTAACAGCATTTTGAGTGGGGAGGGGAAAATTGCTATTCTTTCAGCTAGTCGTGATGCTGCCAACCAAAACGCATGGATTGCGGCAATGGAGGATGTCTTAGTAGAAAAGTCGAATTATCAAAATATTGAGTTGATTGACGTAGTCTATGGCGATGATGATTATGAAAAAAGCTATAGCCAAGCACTTGAGCTGATCAAAAAGCACCCAGATTTAGATTTGATTATGGCACCCACAACTGTCGGTATTCAAGCTGCGGCTCAAGCGATGCAGGATGAAGGGATATGCGACGCTGTCAAAACGAGTGGATTAGGCTTGCCAGAGGAGATGATTCCTTACATGGCTGATGATTGTGTACCAGAGTTCGCGCTTTGGAGTTTTAGTGACTTGGGCTATCTGACTTACTATCTGGCTTATAATCTATCAATCGGTAATATCGATGCAAAAGAAGGAGAAACCTTTTTGGCCGGTCAAATGGGGCAGTTTACTATCGAAAAAGACCCAACCCGTGAAGAAGGTTTAAGGGTCTTGATGGGCTCTTTTACCATCTATAAAGCAAAAGATATCCTGTGGGGTGAATAGCTAAAAAAAACCGCTAAAAGCCTTTAGGCCATGATTTTTATACCTTCATGGGGTACCTCGTAGCTGTCTCAACTTAATTCCTGATCCTTTCGAGCTGAACTTTAAATGTGGGACCATTATTTAAAGTTCAGCTCTTAAGTAGATGACGATATGTTTTCAAAAGACCAGACTGATTTCAAAGATAAATTGCTAGAGGGAGTTAAAACAAAACTAGTCTGGTCTAAAGTTGGTTACATTCTGGAATCTACTTAGCACATTTTTTCATGTTTGAATGCTCTCAAATAGCTCAAAGTAGGTCGGGAATGTCTTCGAGGTGCATCCCGGATCGTTGATGGTGATGGGACTGCTGCCAAACGCAGCCAGTGAAAAACACATCGCAATCCGATGATCATCGTAGGTGTCGATGGCGGCTGACCGGATTTCGGCCGGAGGCGTGACGCTGATGTAATCTTCTCCCTCATCAACGGTTGCACCCAACTTGCGTAGTTCAGTCGTCATGGCTGCAATCCTGTCTGTTTCTTTGACCCGCCAGTTATAGATATTTCGGATCGATGTGGTCCCTTTGGCAAATAAGGCGGCCGTGGCGATCGTCATCGCTGCATCAGGAATATGGTTCATGTCCATGTCTA
>JBCCSO010000540.1:0-4019 GCA_039199965.1 Chloroflexota bacterium
CGATCTTGTCAACGTAATTTGGCTCACCGTAGGGTGACATCCCCATCACCTTGTATTCACCATTGTTCACCCGAAAACCAAGAAAGGCGGTAAAGGCTGAGTACAGCAATCCCAATGAATGTGGAAAACGATGCTCACCGGTTACTTTGAGCTGATTGGTGCTGGTCCCATCCCAGTCGGCTGTTGCTTGTCCTTTTAACGCCGTCGTCCATTCCCCCACTCCGTCGACAGTCAGAAATGCGGCCTCTTTAAATGGAGAAGCGAAAAATGCGCTGGCAACGTGCGATGCGTGATGATCGACAAATAGGATGCGATCTTCCGGCACATCAATTTCACTCTGGATATGGGCCTTGACCCACAATTTGTCACCGAGCCAATTGATCATTGCTGCCCCAAAAGCACGCCACGAACGGGGGAAAGTCGAGAGCTGCGTGCGCAGAATGCGTTCAAATTTCTCAAGTGGTTTTTCATAAAAGACCACGTAGTCTAAATCTTGAGCCTTGATACCCGCGGTATCTAAGCAAAATTGGATGGCTTGTGCAGGGAATCCGCTATCATGTTTTTTGCGGCTAAAACGCTCTTCATCGGCCGCAGCCACAAGATGTCCATTGTAGAGCAGCGCGGCAGCTGAATCATGGTAGAAAGCTGATATGCCTAAAATATACATAATTGATTATTAAATGGGTTACTGATGATTTTATTAGCAGACTAACTTGTCTGACCTTGCTCGCGTGCTTCTTCCAGCGTTTTGTCCAACGGCCGACGTTCAATCCACCCTGAACTGTTTGGAGTAGCTTTCAGGGCCATAGGGTCTGTAAATATGCGGGCACCAATACCAAAAAGCGTTACAACGATGAAATAGAAAAAGCCCATAAACAAGCCGCCTTGCACATGTCCCATCTCGGCCGCAAATATCTTCCAGCCTTCCCAAGCCCGTTTGAACGGGTTGCTTGATCGCTCAGCTTTGATTTGCGCGTGTTCAGGAAGCTCTGTGTCAGGGATTTTGTCCAAACCCTTTCGATATACGATCTTTGTTTTGAAAAAGCCAACGGCCAAAGCGATAATCAGCCAAAGTAATATGAGGAGCAAATTCCAATCTCCAATCATCTCTAAAATAGAGAGCCGCGTGCGTAACGCAATCACCCAAAGTGCCAAAACGATTAGTAAATCAACAAGAGCTGGGGGCACATTCTTGCCACGACTGGCTAACGTAATGCCTGAAGAATAGCCCACCATAGTCAGCATGATGAGCACGATAATTGATAATGTTTCCATATTTAAAGCTGGGTGGAGGAGAGGAAAGGAGGGGCTTAAAAAAAGCCCTCCAGCAAAGAATAATTAGAACAAAGTGTATATGAAAGGCGCAACCGCAGAATTACTTGCGGCAAATACAAGCAGTAACCCAAATACTACGAGTAAAGCAACCATTGGGAAAAGCCAGTACATTTTTCGTTTCCATAGAAAACGGAAAAGCTCACTTAAGATTCCAAAACGATTTTTTGTGTTTTTTAACATAATTTTTTTTGGTAAATTTACAAAACATTCTAAAGAATAATCTATAAATTAAATGTTGATAATAGGGTTTTTGGGGCAGTGGCTTAAATATTCAAAGCCGTCTTCCGTTACCACAACTAGGTCTTCGATCCGAACACCACCCCAATCAGGGAGATACACGCCCGGTTCAACGCTCATAACAGCACCTGCGGGGATTTCTTTATTAAATGATGTAGAAAATGAGGGTCCTTCATGGATATTCAATCCCACACCATGTCCTAAGCTGTGACCAAACTTCTCACCGTGCCCAGCATCTTCGATAACCTCGCGAGCCAAATAGTCGATTTCTGTGCCAAGCATGCCGGCCTTGATGTGTTTGAGTGCGTTTTTCTGGGCCATATGTACCAAATCATAAACTGCACTGAATTTATCGTCCGGGGCGTTACCCAAGAAAAATGTACGGGTTAGATCACTGTGCCAGCCATCTAGAAGGGCACCCATATCAACGATGATAGTATCACCTTCTTTCAGTTGATAGTCGGAAGGGCGGTGATGGGCCATTGAGCCATTAAGACCGGCCGCAACAATAATGTTGAAGGCTGTGCCATCAGCACCATTTTCACGAATCTGCTTTTCCAGTTCCCACGCAACAGCTTTTTCAGTCATCCCCGGTTTGACAATATCGTTTACTCGCCCCATGACTAGGTCAGTAATCCGAGCGGATGCTTTAATTTTTTCAAGTTCATCAGCCGATTTGACATACCTCATCTGCTCAAGTTTGCTGTTCAGCGGAATCAGTTTTGTATATCCGACATCGTCAGACTGTCTTTTCAAACTGCTATAGGTTGAAACTGTCATATGATTGGCTTCAAAACCTAGTCGTTTTACTTTCGCAGCTTCGACAAGGTCAATTGTTTTTGCCAAGTCATCAGTCTTACCCATTTTGATCAGTTCAAAATCTGGAGCTTGATTAGCTGCTTGCTCCCAATAGCGAAAGTCCGTACCCAATAGCGCTTCATTGGCCGTGATAACCAATGTGCAATTTGATCCGGTGAAGCCAGATACCCATCTGCAATTGATTACGTTGGTAATGATAATTCCATCAACTTTCCAACTTACTAACGCAGATTGTATTTTCTCAACTTTTTTACTGCTCATTTCCTAAAGCCATCCTTTTTTCAAACAGTTTTTGGTCCTAGTGCTACGTCAACAATGGATAGCAACAATGGATAGATGTAAACCCTTGACGTATCCTACAGGGTTTATCCTGCTGAAATTTCCATCACGTCATGATTGACAAACCACTAGTCATACCTATCGTTATTCAAAGGTTGCTTACATATGTCCTCTTTCACCTTGAACCACTGTAATTTTATTGCATCTTAGGGTGGAGTGTGACACGATTGACCCCACAACCTAGTGAAAACGCAACCGCTATGAACAAAAAAAAACTAATCTGGTGTGCCGCTCCCATATTCCTACTGGGACCTTTACTACTGATTGGAATTTACAATTTAGCTTTTAATGGGGGTGGCAACAACCTGCTATCTGATTCTACCAGAGGTAGTGATAATTTCAGCAATGAATTAGCAAGTCTTGACGGTCAGAATAAGCTAACGTTCAACACAACTTCAACTCCCACGCTATCAGTTGCAGTTCGCAATCTGCCATCTCACGATATCAGTATTCAACCAGAATTGCTTCGCGAAATTAATCCAAGAACTAGTCATTTCATTCCACCGGCCGATCAGGAAAACTCGTTTTTTCAAGATGATCAGCCAATCCGGTTTGATTTCGAGGCCCAACAAATTATGCTGAGCCCGCAGCTATCTGTCACGGGGGTTTTTACTCAAGTAATTCAGAGCTTTGAAGGTGCTGGATTTTCAGGCGTAAACCCACCTGATCCAGTAGGGGCTATCGGGCAAGATTACTACATTCAAATGATTAACGGTGGGGCCGGTGCGCTTTTTTCAATTTACGATAGGGAAGGGTTTTTGATTCAAGGGCCAACTTTGTTGGAAAGTTTAGGCAGTGGGAACTGTGCAAACGGAGCTGGCGACCCGATCGTTTTATATGACCAGCTTGCAAATCGCTGGTTTATGAGTGAGTTCAACACGGCAAGCTCACAATACCCGCTGTGCCATTACGTTTCACAAACGGCCGACCCTTTAGGAAGCTGGTACGCCTATGAGTTTAACATGCCTAATTTCCCAGACTATCCCAAATATGGGTTGTGGCCCACTGCCTATGTGGGAACTTCAAATGAAACGGCCGGGCTATCAGTTCCGGCCGTTTATGCCTTTGATCGTCAAAAAATGCTGTCTGGCGAGCCAGCAAGTTATATTCGTTTCGAAGCACCGCGCTTGAGCGGCTTTGGCTTTCAGGCGCTCACTCCAGCCGATCTAGAAGGATCTTTGCAGCCATCAAGCAACTCACCAGCTCTTTTTATGCGCCATCGGGACGATGAGTCCCACAATAGCAACAGCAGTGGTTCAGCAGATTTTTTAGAAATTTGGTCCTTAACA
>JBCCSO010000541.1:0-4015 GCA_039199965.1 Chloroflexota bacterium
GTTGGCCGGTATGCGTGGCTTAATGGCTGACCCGAACGGCCGAATCATTCCAGTACCTATTACGTCTAACTTCCGCCAGGGCTTGACCGCGCTTGAGTATTTCATCTCAACACACGGTTCACGTAAAGGTCTGGCTGACACTGCTCTTCGTACAGCCGACGCAGGTTATTTGACCCGCCGTCTGGTTGACGTTGCGCAAGACCTGATCATCTCAGGTGATGACTGCGGCACAGACAAAGGTGTTTGGATCAAGACCGTTGACAACTTCGGTAAGCAAACTCTTTCAGACCGCATCTACGGCCGCTTTGCTGCAGAAAACATTATTCACCCAGATACCGGAGAGATTTTGGTTGAGTCTGGTACCATGATTTCTGATGAGGATGCAACCGAAATTCAAAAATCAGGCGTCCAAGATGTATACGTCTTTTCAACCATGACTTGCGAAAGTCGCCAAGGTATCTGTGCCAAATGTTATGGGATGGACCTCTCAAACGGTAAAGCTGTTGAGATGGGGACCGCGGTTGGTATTATCGCAGCACAATCAATTGGTGAACCGGGTACACAGTTGACGCTCCGTACTTTCCACACTGGTGGTACAGCTTCTGCTGGTGGTGACATTACACAAGGTCTCCCACGTGTTGAAGAGCTGTTTGAAGCTCGTCAAAAACCAAAGGGTGAAGCCGTGTTGACTGAAATTGATGGGGTTGTAGACATTCAAATGGTTGATGGTGCTCGTCACGTATTTGTGACCAACCAAGAAATCATCGATGATGTGTATGAAGTGCCAGAGGGTTTCAAAGTCACCATCAAGAAAAACGATGAGGTTGAGGTTGGCACGATTCTTGCTGAGAAAGATGACGAGGTGATTACTGCCCGTCACGCAGGACGCGTTACGGAGAAAGGCAAAGAGCAACTCGTTGTGGCTTACGAGCAACGCGAGGAGCATGATTATCAGACTCCGGCCGGTTCGATTATGCGTGTATCGTCAGGTGACAGCGTTCTAGCTGGTGACCGCTTGACAGAAGGTTCCAAAAACCCGCACAAGATTCTTGAGGTTCAGGGTCGTGACAAAGTAACAGAGTATCTGTTGCGTGAGGTTCAAGAGGTATACCAACCTCAGGGCCAGAATATTAACGACAAGCACTTCGAAGTAATTATCCGTAAAATGCTTAGCCGTGTGTCAGTCACACATCCTGGTGACACAGAGTTGCTACCCGGCTCTCTGATTGACGCGCATGACTTCCAAATCCTCAACGATGAAGTTATGGAAGAGGGTGGGCAACCTGCCCAGGCGAAGCAAGTGATCTTGGGTATTAGTAAAGCATCTCTTGAGACTGAAAGCTTCTTGTCAGCAAGCTCTTTCCAGCACACGATTAAAGTGTTGGCGGGTGCAGCAATCGCTGGTAAGGAAGATGCCTTGGCCGGTCTAAAGGAAAACGTCATCATTGGTAAGCTGATTCCAGCCGGTACTGGATACCGTACGGAAGAAGAAATGGAAGAAGTCATCGAGGAAGAACCAGCGTTTGATCCAGATAACTTCGATCCAACCAAGATTTTGATTGACGATAATACTGATCCTGCGATTTTGGATATGCTGGTTGCAGGCGCGGCCGAAGCCAAGATGCGAAAAGAGCGCGAAAACCAAGCTGCTATGGAGATGTTTGACCTAGAAATTGACCGGGCTTTGGCTGAAGCTGGCCTGACTGAAGGTCTTGAAGACATCATCCGCACACCGGATACTCCTAATGAATTTGTGGAGAAACCGGCCGTTGAAGATCCTGACGCGTTGCTTAACGATTTGTTGGATAACGATTCATCGTCTGACGAAGAGTAGTCTGCAAGATAGATTCTCAGAATACAAAGAGGTCACTCGAAAGAGTGGCCTCTTTTTTTGCGAACTTCAAACTTTGGTATGTTCTCACATACATCGCCAGCGGTTTGTGCGACGGCTACAATTTGATCATGGATAGATTCAGGCGCATTTTTCGTTCGGCCGTTTTGGTTATAGGTTTTTTTGGACTTAGCAAAATTACGGGGCTTATTCGCGGTCGGCTCGTTGCCGGTCGTTTTGGAGCCTCAGATGAATTTGATGCGTTTACGGCTGCTAATCAGTTACCTGAGCTTTTCTTTGTCTTGATTGCGGGTGGGGCACTGGCGGCCGCATTTATTCCAATTTACACCGACTACTTAAAAAGTGAGCGGCTGAAAGAAGCCTTGCAGCTGACACACAGCACCATGAGCCTTGTCATCATTGTGCTAGGTATCTTGGCTGGTCTTGGAGCGATCTTTGCTCACCCGATTTCGGCCGTCTTGGTGCCTGATTTCTCACCTGAAAAGCAGCAGCTTACGGCGGAGCTGATGCAGATTATTTTGCTGCAAACGATGATTTTTGGTGTTTCTGGCGTCATCTCTGCCTTTCTGAACGGGAATCAGCACTTCGCACTGCCTGCTTTGGCTTCTGTGGCCCTCGATATTGGATACATTATCGGGCTATTTTTATTTGTAGATCGCTTTGGTTTGGGTGCTCATGGCTTGGCATGGGGTACGGTGCTGGGAGCGATTATGCATGTCGGTATTCAGATTCCAGCATTGATCAAGCATAAATTCTCTTACCGGCCGCAGCTCAATTGGTCTTTAAACGGGACTCAGGAACTCATTCGCATGATGGGTCCTCGATTGCTGACTTTGGGCACGATCCAGTTTGCCGACCTGTTTATTGTACGTCTGACATCTGGTTTGCCCGACGGCTCAACATCAGCCTATTTCTATGGTTACTTCGTGATGCAGTTGCCTGAAACGCTTTTTGGGACAGCGATTGCGCTTGTTGTATTCCCAACCCTGGCGGAAATGTGGAATGCGGGTGAACTGGAAGATATGAAGTCCACAGCGATGCGCACGCTGGGTATTATCTGGACGCTGACCATTCCTTCGGCCGCTGGTGTGATTTTATTGGGGCAGCCTGCCATCGTCTTGTTACTAGAGGGTGGGGCGTTTGGGCCAGAAACCACAGCGATTGTGTACGGTATTTTGGTCTTCTTTTCACTGCGTATAGTCAGCGAGGCGTCTTTGGAAATTCTTGCTCGATTTTTGTATGCTCAACATGATACCTATCGGCCGATGTACGCCTACTTTGTTTGGTTGACACTCCAAGTTGGATTTGCCTATTTGCTCGTTGGCTCTTTAGGTGTGCGCGGCTTGGCCTTGGCCAGCACCATCGCCTTCACCGTACTGTCTGTTATTTTGTGGGGGATTAGCCGCTGGAAGCTTGGGCCATTGGGAGAAGGACCTGCGCTAGCCAGTGCAGGTCGTGCAATTGTAGGGACGGCTGTGATGTCAGGCGTTATCCTGTTGATCGGCCGTTATGTAGACAGTACACTGATATTTCTTGCCATTGGCGGCTCTGTCGGGGTGATGGTCTATATCGGAGTCAATGCTCTAATGGGTGGCAAAGAAATTCAAGACGCCTATGCTTTGGTGCGTAATCGAGCTTAAATAGGTTGAAAGTTTAAGCCCAGATTTTCCCTTGTCAGCCAATCGTTCAGCCTCTTTCGTGCTGAAAGAGAAACGTCTTCATATCCAACGGTGTTAAATAAGTTCTTTGTTTCATTTGGATCAGCCTCTAAATCAAACAAGATTTCGTATTCTTGCCCATAAACAACACTATGCACGTATTTGTACTGGCCAAACCGCAGCATTCGGCCGTCTGGGTTGATGGCAAAAAGCTCAGAAAAATCGCTAAGAGATTCGTCTTGAGCATAGCAGGTTGCTTTGTAGCTTTTGCCATCTAAACCTTTAGGTACTTCAATCTCGCACAGATCAAGCATGGTGGGCATCAGGTCTATGGTGCCAATGAAGGTGGTATGGTCTACGCTTCTGGCCGCAATTTTATGAGGTTGTTTGATCAGCGTGATTGTTTTTGCTGATTCTTCGTAAAAGTTTGTTTTTGATATCAACCGATGGCTGCCCATCATTTCACCGTGATCGGTTGTAAAAATGACTACTGTGTCATCCTCTA
>JBCCSO010000542.1:0-4012 GCA_039199965.1 Chloroflexota bacterium
ATTGACTACGTGAAGTTTGTTGAGGAAAAGCTGGGTGTTAAAGTCAACAGGGCGTCTGTCGGCCCAGAGCGGGATCAAAACGTAGACTTTTGAAGGTAACGGTAGATCAGTGGGTCAGTGAATCAGTCGGTCTCCAAACACCGGCCTACCGAATACTGATTCACTGAATACCAAAAATCAGGCTGTCGCTTGGGCGCGGTTGTAGACACTCTTGATCCGGTCGCGCAGATGCTCGACATCGTCCTGATACTTTAGAATTACTCCCAGCGTATCCTCAACAATCGACTCATCTAGGGCATTCTGGTCTAGGGCTACCAAAGCGCTCACCCAGTCTATGCTTTCGGCCACACCGGGAACCTTATACAAATCCTCAGTACGCAATTCCTGAACAAACGCGGTCACTTGGCGCGCCAGTGTTGTGGAGGCTTCGGGCACCTTTGTTGTCACAATTTCTAGCTCTTTTTGGAAAGATGGGTAATCAATCCAAAAGTAGATGCAGCGGCGCTTTAATGCGTCGTGCAGCTCTCTGGTGCGATTGGACGTCAAAATCACAAACGGCCGATTTTCAGCCTTAACCGTCCCAATTTCAGGGATAGTAATTTGGAAATCTGACAAAATTTCAAGCAGGAACGCTTCAAATTCCTCATCGCTGCGGTCAACTTCGTCAATGAGCAGCACCTGTGACTTTTCGTTTGATTCTTCAATCGCGCGGAGCAGCGGCCGACGGAGCAAAAATTTCTCTCCAAAAAGCTCGTCTTCGTCAAACCCTTTGTTTTGCGCTTCCATTGTGCGGATGTGCATGATCTGGCGAGTGTAGTTCCATTCGTAAACCGCTTGGCTAACATCTAGCCCTTCATAGCACTGCAAACGAATCAGGTCTGTATCAAGCATACTGGCGATTACTTTGGCAATCTCCGTTTTGCCTACACCCGGTTCTCCCTCAAGAAAAAGCGGCTTGCCGAGCTTCATTGACAGATAGACGGCCGTTACCAAGCTGCGCTCCGCCACATATCCCTGTGCAATCAGAGCGTCCTGTAATGTTTCAATCGAATCAAAATTCATAGTTGAATAACCGGATGGCGGCCGGTTTATAGTGAATCAGGTCATCCGCAATAAAGATTGCCTATTGTACGAGCATCCCTTGGGATACCCGGGTGCCCATAGCAGGGCACTGTTACAAAATCGCATTGCGTATTTCCTGTTAATTCAGTTTACGTGCACGGCCGCGTTCTTTGACATCATCAAGCATGCCACCTACGCCCATACGTACAATATCCATTTTAGTCAGATAGTCACCGACTAAAATGCGAGGGATTACAAGATCAACAATATTTTTTTTAGCCGAACGGGCGCATCCCGGTGTGCCTATAATTTGCACACTGCGCCCAGTTTCATCGTGCCGAGCCAGCATCAGCAGATTACCGGGATCAACCGGTGCACCAAAGCAGGTGACACGGCCGCCGGCCCGTTCAACAGCGCGTGGAGCAATGTCATGACGATCCATAATGGCCGTTTCACCAGCCAAGATGATCATGTCAACACCATCATCAACAAGCTGATTGATTTGGGCAGCCAGCATTTTTTCACCTTGCTCATCTTCGAGCGGAACAAATTCTACCGCATCTAAATCTGATCCCCATGCATTTAGCCGATTACGCAATGATTTTTCAAACCCTTTAACAATGCGCTCCTCGGCCGAAGGTGATCCTGACAGGATCATCCCAACTTTTTTTCGCTCAAGGGGATCAATGCGCAACAGGGGTTCCGCTTGTGAATTTAGGATGGTATCTGCGTGACCAATGCGCTCCGCTTCACGCACCACATTTTCCGGAATGCCGTATGAAATAATTTTAAGCGTGGCTACCATCTGTTTGGGTAAAACGACTGAGTTGACACCCACTGTGGCTAGCGTGACAGAGTCAAGCATATTGACCTGCATCAGGCGCTCTTGGTCAATACGCAGAATACCCAGCTGCTCTGCATGTAGATTTGATCGGCCGGTAGTGGGTTTTGAGACAGATATATTGGCCCCGGCACTGGCACACGCGATACGGTAAGCGGCTTCATTTTCGGCCACATCCCCAACCTCAGGCGTAGCTACGTACACAGAGTCCCTGCCCAGACGGGCGAGCTTGGCCAAATCTTCGGCCGAAAGCGGCTGCCCTTTGCGCAGCGCACGGCGTCCGTCAGCGCCCGCAATGTTGTGCCCTAATATTTTACCTTGTGCCTCTTCTAGAGGAACCGCGCCAAATTTCATGGGAATTGAAGAATCTTTAGCGTTGATCTAAACTCAATCGCTCTAGATCAACTATACCCGTTTTCCGAAAAGGGGAAGCCAAGACTAAGATGCTTCATGCGTTTTTAGGCACAGATGACTGTGGTCACAGCAGAGCGCATTAATTGCAGGTCATTTGTGACCATTGGCTAGTTGCCATCAAAATTTAAAACGTTTTAATTTGAATATCCTGAAAGTCCAAATTCGCCTTAGAGGTTTGTGTTAACATCCTACAGTCGAATCAGCATAAAAATCTCAATCTTTCTGCATTTTGCAACAGGGTCTATCTTGTCCGAAACCAAAACCCTACCAGTGGATCAGCCCTTTGCAACCGCTTCTAGAACCTTGCAAAATCACTTCCTTTTCCATGAACAGAAGCAACATCCTACTAACCCCGATATTTCTAGCTGCAGTTCTCATCTTTTTGCTCATTTCATTTGCGAGAGCTGAGTCACGCCAAAATAGCTGGGAAGATAAGATTGATCCATATTTACTAGAGCTTTCTCAAAGCAGGCAGCCCGAACAGCAAATTGAATTTATCGTTATGCTCGAGGAACAGGCCGAGATCAATTTGCCCATTGGGCTTGATAAAAGTGAGCAAACAGCGGCCGTTTACGATCAACTAAGAAATTTAGCAACCGACAGCCAAGTAGAATTGATCAACAAGCTGAAGAATAAGGGAGCTGATGTAAAACCATACTTGGTGATCAATGCGGTTCACGTCACAGCACCGGTTTCGATTTTATCCGACATCGCATCACGGCCGGACGTGGCCTATCTGCACAACAATCTTCCGTTTCAGCTTGAAGTTCAGTCGGTCCAAAGCTCCCCTTTTGTTTCAGCCGACGCTGTGCAAAATGTAGAATGGGGAGTGGAAAAAATTGGGGCACCACTGGTATGGGCAAACGGCATTACTGGAACCGGAGCGATCATTGCAGGACAAGATACCGGCTATCACTGGAATCATCCGGCCCTCATCAATCAGTATCGCGGGTGGAATGGGGACACGGCCGATCACAGCTACAACTGGCACGATGCCATATCGAGCGACATTAGTGGAGACAACAACAATCCATGCGGCTACAGTTTGACCGCCCCCTGTGATGACGTGGGCAGCACCCACGGCACCCACACCATGGGAACCATGATTGGAGAAACAGATGGGAACCAGATTGGCGTCGCCCCCGGCGCTGAGTGGATCTCCTGCCGCAACATGGAAGAAGGGTATGGAACCCCTGAAACTTACATTGACTGCTTTGAGTGGTTTTTGGCCCCAACCGATCTCAACAATCAAAATCCTGATCCATCCAAAGCGCCCCATGTCGTCAACAACTCTTGGGGATGCCCCACATCTGAGGGTTGTAACACCAGTAACTTTAATGTGATGGATACGGTCATAAACAACCTGCGGTCGGCCGGAATCGTTGTGGTGACATCGGCCGGAAACGACGGGAGAAACGGTTGCAGTTCAGTTAAAACACCCGCAGCTATATATGCAGGCGCATTCTCAATTGGCGCGACTACCTTTGACGATGAAATTGCTGACTTCTCCAGTCGGGGGCCGGTCACGGCAGATGGGAGCGGCCGCATGAAACCCAACGTCACTGCACCCGGCAGTGGGGTGCGTTCGGCGACCGGCACCAGCAGCTACGGCATGCTGTCAGGTACAAGCATGGCCGCGCCACACGTAGCAGGTGCCGTTGGTCTCATGATTTCAGCCTACCAACCCATCGCTGG
>JBCCSO010000543.1:0-4003 GCA_039199965.1 Chloroflexota bacterium
AGCGCTTGACGTATTGCCTGATTTAGAACATGTCGCTAGCAATCTTTTTGTGAGTAATGATGGCTCTGATTTCAGAGCTTCGGCAAAAGCTTTTACCAGCGTGCAGGTTCTAATCGATAGCTTGGACTGGTGCGATGAGGTGAATGATCTGATCGGCCGAGCAATTGTTGAAGAGGCTCCTACGAATACGGCAAAGTCTGGTTTTGTTGCCGGTGGTTTTTCAGCCGAGCTGGATGGGGTGGTCAACGCATCGGCTCATGCGCGGGACTGGGTGGCTGAGCTTGAGCCGCGTGAAAAAGAGCGGACCGGCATCACGGCGCTCAAAGTTGGGTTTAACAAAGTCTTTGGCTATTACATTGAAATTACTCGGGCCAATAGCCATCTGGCTCCTGAAGACTACATCCGCAAGCAGACGCTGACCAACGCGGAACGCTACATCACCCCAGAGTTGAAAGAGTACGAAACGCTGATTCTGAATGCAGAAGAGCGGATGCTGGAAATTGAGCGCCGGCTGTTTATCGAGATTTGTCAGGAGATTAGTCGGTATGCGGATCGACTGTTGGCCACGGCCCAAACCATCGCCCAACTAGACGTGGCGGCCGGACTGGCGGAAACGGCCGCGAATCAGGGATATATGCGGCCGCACATCAATGAGGGTGACGGGATCAACATTACGGCCGGACGCCATCCGGTGATTGAACGCTCTTTAGACTTGGAGCGCTTTGTCCCTAACCATACGCTTTTCAGCACGGACGAACGCATCCAGCTGATTACCGGTCCCAACATGGCAGGTAAAAGTACAATTTTGCGGCAGGTGGCCTTGATCGCGCTGATGGCCCAGATGGGGAGCTTTGTTCCGGCCGATAGCGCAGAAATCGGGCTGGTTGATCGCATCTTTACCCGCATTGGGGCGCACGATGAGCTGCACGCTGGACGCTCCACCTTCATGGTGGAGATGGTGGAAGCGGCCGAAATTTTGAACCACGCTACCCCCAGAAGCCTGCTCATTTTGGACGAGATCGGCCGGGGGACCAGCACCTACGACGGGCTATCAATTGCGTGGGCCATCATCGAGTACCTGCATAACCACCCGCGTCTCAAGCCGCGCACCCTGTTTGCCACCCACTACCATGAGCTGACCGGTTTGGCTGAGCTGCTACCACAAGTCGTGAATTACAACATTGCGGTGGCTGAAGAGGGGGAGAATATCGTCTTTTTGCACGAGTTGGTCAGAGGATCGGCCGAGCGTTCGTTTGGGATTCACGTGGCGCAATTGGCCGGGCTACCCCGTGATGTGGTGCAGCGGGCCAATGAAATTCTGAAGGATTTAGAGGAGCATGCGGTTACGACCTCTGTGGAGCCCAGTCACTTAAAGCAGGCGCAGCAGGTTGCCCTTTTCCCAGAGGCCAGTCCGATTTTGGACGAGCTGGGCGAGCTAGACATCACGACGATGACGCCGCTTGAAGCGATTAATAAGCTGTACGAGTGGAAGAAGAAGTTTGGGTAGTCTTATGGCAAGCTCAAAAAGACTCACACGCTGATCGTCTGACGTAAATTCAAAATCAGATATATCCCTTAACTCAGCACCAACGTTGGTGAATGTTTAAATCACTTTAGATGAAGTCTCGTTTTTACCACCTAGCCGCTTACCCCGATCACACAAATCGTTCCATTTGTCATTGAGTGTCCTTTTTCCTGTTACGCGGGTGCCAGTTTGACCTCTTTGACCACGGCCGGACGTCTACCACGCCACCACATCCACAGCATGCCCAAGCCAACAACGCTAACGCTCAATCGGACAATCCAGCCGATAAACGGCATTCTGGCCAGCATCACAACGATTAGGGTACCAACTGCCATCGGCAAAAGCGCATTATTGCTGCTGGGCAGAATACGCTGCCCAACCATGCGGCCGACCCACACGTAGGCCAAAAAGAACAGAGTCAACAGAACGAGTACAACATCAAAAATGATGAGCAATAGGCCAACGGTGATGACGATGGCTCCCAGTAAGTTAAAGCTGATCGACCCAAAAAGCATCCCCAAACCGACAAGAAGCACAACCGCTAGAACAACGGCCGGAATCCAGAATAGATACGCGAGTGTGCCGAACAATACTCCTTGCCCCACGTTGGATGTAAATGACTTAGTCGGTCGTTCGATCAGGGCGGGGGTGAAGCGTAGGACTAACGCCCCCAATGCCACGATAATCACCCAGCGCTGCAGCCCCTGCCAGATGCCGCGTGAAAAACGTTCACTCGTTGTTGCAGGGGTAAAAATTGCGTTCTGGGTAAAAGAAATTTCACCACCGATTTTTTCTTCTGGGAAAACAAAGGTGCGCGTGCTGTTGTAGTGAAAATCTCCGGTGATAGATGCACCTTCTAACAAATTGATCCCCTCCGCAGCTCTTGGTGTGTCCGCTGGCAAATTAGGGTTGAGCAGGCCGATGTCAAATGGGAGACCATTTTCTGCACCGTACTCAATATCAACGTTTCCACCGATTGTTCCGCTAATTTCAGCACCCGCGCCACCGCCAAGTAAGTCGCCAGCGATGTCACCAGCAATAATTACATTCTGCGCACCTGCAAGGTAGTCTCCACCGATGGTGGCTCCTTTAGCCAGCTCAACGCCAAAGCCACCCACCAAAGCGTCTCCCGCTACCGTTGCCCCCTCATTAATAAACACGGCCGATCCGCCCGCCATTAAATCGTCTTGTATATCCCCATTGATTTCGATCCGGTTGCCACCGGCCACTACATCACCCTCAATAGTGCCGTTGATCACAAGTGACCCACCCGCAAAATAAAGGTCCCCCTGAATAACACCATCAACGATTAATGAATTCCCGTTGAAGTAGAGGTCTTTGGTAAAAACTTCACTCTCTTCAATGACCAACGACTCCACTTGTCGGGCGTCAAACGCCTCTGCAGACTGCGACACAAACAGTACTGCAAATATAGAAACCAACAAAATAGATAATTTTGCTTGTTTTCGATTCATTTTTTAAACCTCACTTTCTAGCACGGTGCTGGCCGATGTTTGAAGTTAAGTCACCTGTAATGACCCTTCAACATTGGCTCTGTACACACCAGATCGCAGCAGCGCACTGGAACATGCTGCTACGGTCGTTTTTACGCGATTGGAATGTGCAAAGCCTGAAGCTCTGCTGGCTGAATATTCTACAGAATTATGGTCATTGTGCTTGTTCCCGGCCGAAGTCTTGGGTTTTGCAAACACTAATCAGATTAAAGGTATGAAGTGAACCTGACCGGATATGCATAAGACCGAGGTGTAAATTGATTCCCGACTACTATTTGCATGTTATGATATGACGCATGGCAGATATAGAAACCTACGAAGATGTCGTCAAGCTAATCGATTCGTTTTATGCAAAGGTTCAGGTCGACCCGATGCTAAGCCCTGCGTTTAATGATGTGGCTCAGGTTGATTGGCCTAACCATCTGCCCCGCATGTATCAATTTTGGGAGACGGTTCTTTTTAGCAAGCCGGGCTATAAAGGGAATCCGGCCGAAATTCACAGCAAGCTTGATGAAAAAATGAAGGCTCACGGCCTCGAGCTTACTCTTGATCACTTTGACCATTGGATCAGCCTATTCCAAGAAACCGTTGATGAATTATTCGAGGGAGAAAGGGCAGAGCGAGCTAAATCGAGCGCATACAGATTGGGGCGTGGCCTGACCGTACACTTGTTCAGATACACTAACTTCTTTAAACTTCCCCAGAAGTAGCTTTTCTCCGAAAGCGCGGAGCCTTACTCCTCAACAGATTGCTTGCGGCCGACTACACTTCGGTCAATCCTTATAAATTCACTGCCAGACGGGAGGTTAAAATGAATTTGTCCAATCTAAATCTTATTCGCAAGCTGGGGATCGCCTACGCCATCATGTTCTTCTGGGGAAGTTTAAAGAAGTTAGTGTATCTGAACAAGTGTACGGTCAGGCCACGCCCCAATCTGTATGCGCTCGATTTAGCTCGCTCTGCC
>JBCCSO010000544.1:0-4002 GCA_039199965.1 Chloroflexota bacterium
AATTTTTTTGGCGATCATATAGACAAATATCTATTTGAAACGAGGACATCATGCTTGTAAAAGACTTTTTAACCCATTTAAAGGGCAGCGAAAACCAGCCCTTGCTATTTGAAATCGGCCCCGGAGACGTTGTTCAGGGGGGATACCACATCACAGAGATCAAAAACTCAACCTATGAAACCATCGACTGCGGCAATAGTTTGCACACGTGGAAAGAAGTGATTGTGCAGGTTTGGGTACCAGCAGAAGCCAAAGCGGGCGATCCGTGGATGCCATCAGACAAATTCATGAAAATATGGGATGTTGTAGACAGTCGGCTAGCACTCTTTAAAGACGCGGAAATCCGCATTGAGTTTGGCGATGCCACCCACCTGACCTCAAACTATCACGTTGACGGCTTCGCTAACACTGAAGACGGCTTGATCGTACAAATGGCCCCGCCGCGCACCATGTGCAAGCCGCGCGAAATCTTAATCGAGCCAAACGAAATGTCGGCCGAAACGGTAGCAAGCTCGTGCTGCACCCCGTCACCTCGTCAGGAAACATCTATTCCACTGGCTATGGCTGAAGCTGAGAATTCATCTAGCTGCTGCTAACCAATCGGTAAGACAATGCACTAATTGGACATAATAAGCTCCAACGCCAAATCAAAAAGACCTTTCAGGTGACTCAATCTCTTGAAAGGTCTTTCTGTTTTCAAACAATTCTGTTTACCCAGCAAATCGCCGACGATCTTAAGATCGCGGCTAAAGATGACGCCCTTCGGGCTCTAAAAGTTGAAGACCATTTGTGAAACCTGAAAAACCAAAAATATACTATGGCTGGTGGATTACGTTTGCCTTTGCCATCACAGAAACCGTTTCATGGGGGATCATTTACTACGCTTTCTCAGTTTTCATCACTACCAATGAAGCAGATTTTGGCTGGAGCCGGGCTGAAATTACAGGAGCTTTCTCCCTATCACTTCTGGTCACGGCCGCCATGTCGTTTCCTGTCGGCTGGTTTCTAGACCGCTACGGCCCCCGATTTTTAATGACATCCGGTTCTGTACTGGCCACTGTGCTCGTATTTTCACTGTCTAGGATCGAATCACTGCCGGTTTTTTATGCGGTTTGGGCGGGTATTGGGGTGTCTGCAGCGATGGTGCTGTATGAGCCGTCGTTTGTAGTTGTGGCCAAATGGTTCAAACGCTACCGTCCCCGCGCTCTGGCCATTATTACCTTTGCGGCCGGGCTGGCAAGCACCATCTTTTTACCACTAACAGACTATCTCATTCGCACATTCGGCCGGGAACAAGCATGGTTTATTCTGGCTGTCGTTCTAGGGCTGATTACCATTCCACTGCACGCCCTGATCTTGCGCCCCAGCCCAGAAAGCATGGGGCTCCGGCCAGATGGAGAGACAGAGCCAGCCGCTCTGGAAGTAAATTCGGCCGGGACCAAATCAGACGATATCACGCTGAATCAGGCGCTCAAGCAGCCGACGTTTTGGTGGTTCGGTCTAAGCTTTGCCCTGAGCGCGCTCTCAGCCATCGCGATTCGCGTTCACTTCATTCCATTTTTGGTTGATGCTGAGTTTTCGCCAGAATTTGCGGCATGGCTGGGCGGCGTGATTGGCGCCATGCAGGTGGTCGGCCGTTTGGCTTTTGCCCCAGTGGGTGAACGCATCAGCCTAAAAACTGTCATCGTCGGGATTTTTCTGATTCAAGGTAGCGTCATTTTGCTGCTTCAATTTTTCCCAACTATCATTGGCATTTGGATTTTTGTGGTCGGCTTTGGCGCCGCACACGGAGCAGCCACGCTGGCCCGCACGGCCATGATGGCTGATCTATACAGCGGCGAAAACTACGGCCGGATCAGCGGTGTACAGGTCACTGGGTTACGCGTGGCCAGCATGATCGCACCGTTTGGAGCAGGGATTCTCTACACACAAACAGGAAACAGCTACCAAATTGTCATCCCCATTCTAGCGGTGCTTTCACTGCTGGCGGCCGGAGCTATTTTAAAGGTTGACCCACCGCAGCCCATTGCGATGGGGAGTCAACATCCCGTAAAAAACTGAGTCTGCGAGCTCACGATCATTAAAAATAGCTCTAGTAGGAATTTGAAGCACGTTAAGCATGTGCTACTATACAATCCCACCTCCGTACTGGTGGTGGATAAAATTCTATGAGCAAAATTCTGATTATCGACGACTCGTCACAAATGTCTGACCTCCTGCGTGAGATGGTTTCGATCTTTGGCCACACGGCCGAAGTGGCCCATTCTGGCACAGAAGGGATTGAAAAGGTCAAATCGTTTGAGCCTGATTTAATTTTGCTCGATATCATGATGCCGGGGATGGACGGCTGGGGATTCTACGAGGCACATCAGTCAACATCAGACGTTCCGGTTATTATGATTTCGGCTGATGCCTCATTTGCCACCCGTAAAAAAGCGGACGATGTAGGGGTTATGCTGCTGGAAAAAGGGGTTGAGCCATTTCTGCTGCGGGACATTATTGCCAAAACGACAGCCAGTGAGCCACAGTCAGACAGTTTGTAGAATTCAGCATGTGGCATTCATCTCGCTAACCTCTGATCCGCCGCCACTGTGCTAAGGAGTGCCACGTACTACTAATACTACAGAGTTACCATCGAAATAGGCACAAGAAATTTAGCTGAAGCTTATTGAGGGACGGCGTAGCAGGCAGGTCTCGAACGCTGCAAAGGCAGCACCCAACTTTCCGGCTTTCTAATTTTTGTAGGCTCTGAAACTTTTTCATCAATAACATGGAAGCGATGAACGATCTGTCCGGCCGGAGGGGCCTTCAAATCATCAACCACCCATGTAAAAAAGCGAATTGATAACTCAAGCTCGCGAATAAAGATCTGCGTTTCCACCCATTCTTTGTTCTCGTTGAGCTCGTATCCAAAAATTTCAGAGCGCGGATACATATCTCCCTGCTGGTAAACCCACTCCATTAGCCTAAGCCTATGGTTCTCATTCCCGCGATCATCGACCACGAAGCTTGGAATCATCGGTTTTTCGGTTCCCATAAACACAAATCCAAAGCGTAGGTACAAGCGATCGCTTCCGGCTGGAGGTGTGTTTTCCCTCTTAGGCAACACCTCATCCACGCGCACAACATTGATCTGCCTGCCGTTCACCTCGTCTGTCAGAATTTTCCCGTCGATGCGCAGGGCCGGAATCTTCAAACTCATGAAGCCTCCCGTAAAAATCGATTGAGATCAGCCATCCCGATAGGGGCTTTAATCTGACGATCACCTATCTGCAAAACCGGAATCAAGAAACGATAGTGCATATTTAGATCATGATCTTGAGTAATATCAATTTCTTCCAGCTGATGAGGATAAGTTTCTTGTAGAGCGTCCAAAAGCAGCTTAACGTCATCGCAAAGTGGGCACGGATCTTTTGTGTAAAGCTGGACGTGTAGCACAGTTTTGAAAGCTAGGTTAGGGGTGTCACGATCATGATGGACAGCAGAACAACCATCAGATAGAAATTAGAAGCAATAAAAAGCCCCTTGGCATTAGCGGTTTCAGGATGGCGAATAAGCATGATATTCCGGCGAACCAAATCGATGCTGAATAAAGCCACAGGTATAAAATACCACACGCCCAAGTCAGGCACGGCCGCCAATAGAATTGAGCCAAAAATTGTAGGCAATGTGTGCGCAAACACCATCCATCCGGCCGTTCTGACACTTGACATGGTCGGCAACATGGGCGTGTCAGAAGCTTTGTAGTCGTCTTTGACCATGATGGCCAAGCTCCAAAAGTGAGCCGGTGTCCAGACGAACATGACGGCTGCCAAAGCCAAGACGGCCGGATCATGATGCATCCCGACAACAGCACCACCGCTTAGAACAGCGGCGCTTCCAGCCGCACCCCCAATCACAATATTAATTTGCGTACGGGGCTTAAGCCAAATGGTGTAAATGACCACGTAAATAAATGCACCAACCAATAGGTAGACGGTCAGCCACGGCCGATACGGCCAA
>JBCCSO010000545.1:0-3989 GCA_039199965.1 Chloroflexota bacterium
CATCAAAAATTCATCCACGCTGCAGTCAGCCCTTGCTGTGACCAAATAGTTTTTGATCAGGTCTACATCGATCTCACGACCCGCAACCGATGAAAATTTCAAAATCCCGTGCAGTGCCTCTGGTACCTGCTGCAAGCGATTCTCCACAATGGATAAGATCCCTTTTGGCAGCAGCTTTTCAGGCAAGATATCAACTCCAATTGAGTTAATCTGCCCCGCAATTTCAGCCAAAGCGCGCACAATTTCAACAAGGAAGAAAACGTTGCCTTCGCTTTCAGCCATCAGCATTTTTTGAATTTCTGGCCGTAACCCCACATCTCCCAACATTGACTGGCTTAGCGCCGCAATGTCTATAGGAGAGAAACGATCCAAAATGATTGACTCCATCAAGGGCAGCTTGGTTGGTAAATCAGGTGCTTCATCGTTGCGGTAGGTCCCGATAATGGCCAGATTGTGACGCAGCTCTGACAAGCTCAGCAATCTTTCAAAAATGTCGACATCATCTGGATACCACTGCAGATCCTCTAAAATCAAAAGAGTAGGTTCATTTATACGACCAAACAGATCGAGAATCGTTCTGGTTAACCGTTCGTTTGCCAAATCTGGCGGAATAGGGGCTGGGTCTGGAATTGTCTGCCCCAGCATGTTTTCTATACGGGGAGCAATCTGCTTGAGGACCGGCAACTGATCTGGAGAGATATCGTAGGTCAAAATCACCCGTTCGATAATTGATTCCCACAGCACAAAGCCGCTCCCATCGTCTTTTTGCGCTTGCCCCTCATATACATGGAGCCCGGTCACAAGCGCTCGTGTTTTACATTCTTGGATTAATCGAGACTTTCCAACACCACTTTCCCCCCCAATTAGTAGAGATGGTGTTTGATTGAAACCAGACTTAACGGCCGCCAAAATTTCCTGAATTTTGCTTCGCTCTAATTCCCGGCCGACAAAAACTGCATTCTGCAAAAAGCTTTCACGAATTCGAGTTGTTTCTGCAGGAATAGGCTGCCCTGCTGCCCGGCACAGTGCGGCCAACGCCGCTTCGGCTGATCGATAGCGATCTTCCGGCCGCTTCGCCATCAGTTTGGCTAAAACAGAACTCACTGGCTCAGGTGCGTCCACAAAAAAATAGTCCGCCTCATGCCACAATACGTCCTCAAAAAAGCTGGATTCATCCGGATCAAACGGGAGCAACCCTGACAACATCTCAAACCCGATGACACCTACTGCATATAGGTCAGACTGAATGCTCACCTCTCCCCCCTGAAGTAGCTCTGGTGCCATATAGGCTAAAGTCCCGCCAGATGAATCAGCCCCACTCCGCAGACTGGATAGCCCAAAGTCAAGCACCTTCACTTGATCATCAGTCACAATAACATTGTCTGGCTTCAAGTCACAGTGCAAAACTTGCCGTCGGTGCAGATAAATAAGTGCCTGCAAAATTTCAGTTAGCACCCGAATTTTGCTGTCATCAGAGGCCAGTGCACAGTAGGTATCCATCGGTACACCGGTCTTGAGAAAGTCCATCGTAAAATATGGGTTTTGCTGGGTGTCAAATCCGTAGTCGTGCACACTAATAATGTGCGGATGCCGCAACGTAGCCAGAATTTGGAACTCGTTTGCCAGCGGCAGCAGAGATTCACCAATCGAAGGCTGATCAGCAATCGTCACATCGTGAGTTGTCGCATCAATCTGAATGGTTTTGCTCAAACTATTGTTAAAAATAGGTTGGCGCAGAACGGTTTTCAGCGCAACAGTACGCTGCATCAGGCGGTCATAGGCTTCATAGACGGCCCCCATCCCTCCCTGTCCAATTTTTCTGCGAATAATATATCGGTGATTGATTGAATTTTCTAGCTGCATTGGTATAACTTCTGATCTAATGGCTCTAGCGGTAAGCGCACTACGAAACCGGACTGTGTCATTGCAATCATATTCGCTTCGATATGCTTGTAGATATGGGTGATATGTCAGGTCATAAACCAGAGGTACGTACAGGCGATATCGCTCAAAATTTAAGAGCGTCTTTCAAATGCAAAAAGCGGTTCGTTTTAAGATCTACTCTAAGACAACGATTGATCCTACAGCCCAATCGTATGGTGTGCGTCGACTCTTTGAAAACACCATAGCCGCAAAATATACTCCCACCAAGATCCACACAAGCATCAATCCGGCCGTTGATCCAATCGACGGATCTTGGGGATTAAGCGGCCACCCCTCTATTTGAAAAATACTCGTGTGAGCGATTTGCCAAGGAATAAACTTAACAATCGCTCTTGAAAACGCCTGTCCCCGCGTCAGCTGCCCTCCATGCGAGTTCACAACCACTATACCCGCTCTTTTCTTCCCCCATGTCCCCCGCTGAGATGAACTTTCCTGTAGAGCGAAGTAACATATAACGGGCAGAATCAGCGTCAAAAAACTCACAAAATCCCACAGAATTGGGTTGTTTTGCAATAGGTTCCTCCCGGTTGCAAAAAGTAAGCCGGTCGACACAGATGCCAGAATGATAATGTACAGGCTCATCCACAAGTAGTCCCACGCAAAGGCGATTAGCCTTTTCTTGACAGGCGCAATCCTCCAATCAACATTTACGGCGTCCATTGTTACTCAATCAAGCTTCGCAGGAGTGTAAGATTCACTGGGTCCATTTCAATCGATTCACCAGTTTCTTCGTTGTCTTCCGTTTTTGGCGTTTCCAAATGAGCCGGATGATCAGCCCAGCGCGGATCATTTACTAAACAAGCAAAGGCTTGCTCGCCAATAAAGCCTTTGCCGATCTGCTCGTGGCGATCCCGACGGGTGCCGATGTCATACTTGCTGTCGTTAAAATGAAAGCATTTGATGTGCTCCAGACCCACTTTCTCATCAAAAAGGGCCATCGTTTCAGCATATGCTTCCGGGGTGCGAATGTCGTAACCGGCCGCGTGGACGTGGCACGTATCAAAGCAAACCCCCACACGATCCCCACCGTCTATTTCTTTAATCAGATAACCCAGATGCTCAAATTTGTAGCCGAGATTGGTCCCTTGCCCAGCCATCGTCTCTAAGCAGATAACCACACCGGGAGAGCTTTCGGCCGTGGCTTCGAGTGCCATCTTAATCCCTTTCACAATGCGGTCTAAACCGGCCCACTCAGCCTCAATCATTTGCTGCTCAGTCGCTTTTTTATCTTTGAACATGTGAGAACCGGGATGCACCACCATATTTGTGACCCCGATCTGACCGGTGCGCGTAATTTCATCAACCATCGCATCATAGGATTTATCCCATTTGTCGGCTTCTGGTGAGGCCAAATTCATGAGGTAGTTGGCATGCACCACGGCCGGGAAGATGTCTGAATACTCGGCCGCTGTGGCTTTGTACTTTTCCTGATCCGCTTCGCTAATCGGCTTGGCCTTCCACTGCCGATTGCTCCGCGTGTAGAACATCATGCTATCAGCTCCGATATCTTGAGCATTTTTGAAGGCGTTAAATAACCCGCCGCTTACGCTTACCTGTGCACCTAATCTCATAATTACGTTGAGATATTGGATAGTAGATGGTAGATATTAGTTAGCCTTTGCAAACAAAAACTAATATCTATCCTCTAGTATCTAACATCTTAAACTAATCTCTCCATTCATGGTCCATACTGCGCGGCTCACCAAAATAACCGACTGGCCACGAGCCATCCATACGATAGACCCCATCGCCGATGACGCGCCATATTTTCCGGCCGCCTAAATCAACTACATAATCTCCCTCAATGCGGCCAGTGCGCTCACCCTCCAACGTATACAGATCCTTGCCGCGCAAAATGGCAAACAATTCACCTTTGTTATCGATTAATCCTCGTTCCATATTAGTTGTTAGCTCTTGGCTGTTAGCTTTTAGCTGGAACCTGCAAGGCTAACAGCTAAGAGCTAATAGCAAACAGCTTTTACGGTACCGTAAATGTGAGTTGAAGCGTTCCCTCTGCATCAAATACTTGAATAATTTCACCCGAC
>JBCCSO010000546.1:0-3978 GCA_039199965.1 Chloroflexota bacterium
CACCCATCGACCTTGCGCGCGAGCTTAGGCACTGCCTTCACCGTCCCGATTGCCCACACCACGGTTGCAGACTTTGATCAATGGCGGCAGGAACAAAACATATTTTTATTGGGCACATCGGCCAATGCGGAGATCAGCTATCAGCAGTTCAAAGCGACTGGCCCCACCGGGCTGCTATTAGGGAACGAACGAGAGGGGCTGATTGCAGAGTTTGCGGCAATGGCAGATCAGATGGTTACGATCCCGATGCAGGGGCAGGCCAGCAGTCTAAATTTGGCAGTGGCGGCCGGAATCATGATGTTTGCTCTACAACCGTAAAGTTAAAAATGCCAAATAAAGTAGGACTGTAGTCCTTTATGTAAACCAATGCTTGTGCTAAAATGCCTCTATTCTTTTGGAAATTAGTCCCCTGATGGCAGTATAAATTTATGGCAGATCCAAAATTTAATGGGCAGGCAATCGAATCAACTAGCGAATTTTTATTTGGCCTAGATATGTTCGCGGGAATTCCAAAACTCCCAACCAAGCGAGGGTCTGACCTATCTCCGGCCGCAGAATTCCTGAAAATCTGTCAAGAATATAAATTTGAACGTGGGGCCGTTATTGCACACAAGCTGGATGTAGCAGAAGGCATGTACATCTTCCGCTCTGGTACCGTAGACGCATGGGAAGTCTCATTTAATAACGAGCATCAAGAGCAAGAATTCAAGTGGAAAAGCTCATTCACAAAAGACGATATTTTGGGAGACGTCTGGTTATTCGAGCCCGGACAGCATCATCGTCTACTGCGCGCACGCAAGGGTGGCAGCTTCATCCTCATCAAAAAGAGTGATTTTTTGAAGTTCATCAGCCGGAATAAAAAAGTGCTCAAAATGATGTATCCGCACATGTCAGATCGAGCCAAAGAGGAAATTTACCTATCCGGTTTAGCTTCTTACTTGCGCTCGAGCAACGGTGCATTTGGGGGTCAAAGTCGAGCGGACCGTGCAGAGTTAGTCAAGGAAGATGGCACCCTAGTTAAAAATCTACCGGCCCCAGTGCAAAGCATCCAGTTGCTGCCAGATGAGCTTATTTTTTATCATTCGCAGCGCAGTTGGAAAATATTGATTTTTTACCTGGCGTTTAGGGGGGCTATAACTATTTCTGTGCTGATTGGCATTTACTTGTTGCTATTTCTCACTGGCTTTACGCTCACGCAGGCACTGTTATTTGCAGTGGGTGCTGCCATATTACCGGCACTGTGGACCTTGCTTTACTGGATAGACTGGCGCAACGCATTTTTCTTGGTAACCAGCAACCAGTTAATCCGCTCTGAAAAAAGATTGTTGCAGTTTAATAGTGAGCTTGAAAAAATTGATATTGGCAAAGTCCAAAGTATCGCCATTGAAAAAAACAGCCTATTGCACAACTGGTTTAATGTTGGTACGGCGCAGATCACCACAGCAGCCCAAGACAGCGTCGTTTATTTCGATAACATCGATCAACCTGAAGAAGTTGAAGCGGCTATCGTTGAAGTTCAGTCAACTCACTCATCTATTGCAATGGGGAAACGGCGGGCCGAAATGCGGGCCGTTATCCACAAACATTTCGGTGTACAAGACGGAGTCAAAAAGGTTGATGGATTTAAGCCGACTCCTAGAGAAAAAACAATGCGTCAAAAGATGCAGGAAGTTTTCGTACGTTCAGAAACGAAGGACAGCATTACTTATCATAAACATCCGATTGCGCTGTTCAGGCTGTTAATATGGCCAATGCTCGCTTCTGTTGTCTTAATTTTTATTTGGTACGTGGTCAATTTCTTTGATGTCGGTGGTGAGGCAGCCAGCCCAACCATCAATGCTGTGCTGGTCTTTTTGTCTATTGGTATTTTGTTCTGGGCGATCTGGACCTTTGCAGACTGGCAAAATGACACCTTCCAGGTGACCAATCAATATATTTATGACATTGACCGGCTGCCGCTTGGGCTAAGTGAAAGCCGCAAGCAGGCGGAGCTCAACCGTATTGAAAATGTGCGTACTGAAAAGGATGGCATCTTACCCACGCTATTCAATTTTGGGGCGGTTCATGTGGAAACGGCCGGTGCTGAAAACAATATCGTTTTTGAAAATGTCAAAGACCCAGATGCCGTACAGGCCGCCATTTTTAAAAAGCGCCAAGAGTATGAGAATGAATTAGTTAAACGTGGCAACGCTGGAAGCTTGGACATGATGACCACGCTCATTGAAATGTATGATGAAGCCAACGCTCAGCGGCGCATTCATCAGTTCCGAGAGTTACCCGACCCTCAAGATGATTACGGTGATGATTTCTAGCCAAAATCAGTTTTTCATGTGACGATTGCCTGAAAAATACCCCTTTCGGCCGAGGCTAGGCTAAAATATAAAACGCTCCCACAGCAATTTAGGGAGCGTTTTTGTTCCAAAGTCTTTGATAGAACCACAAATGAGAAAACTAGAAATTGCAGTCGGCGACGCCGAAGTACTCCGCGAAGTTGCCGAGCCCGTTAAACAAATCGATATGCCGCTCCAGACCCTCATCGATGAGATGATTTTCACCATGCGTGACGCCAACGGAGTCGGCCTTGCTGCCCCTCAAATCAGCCGATCACGGCGACTGGTCGTCATTGAAACCCCACCAGAATATGACGATGATGGGGAAGAAATCCCAGACTCGCGCGATTTATACGTGATGGTGAATCCAGAAATCATGAATGCTTCTCGTAAGCAGGTCACCGGCATTGAAGGGTGTTTGTCCCTGCCAGGATACGTGGGAGAAGTTTCTCGCAGTCAGGCGATCATGGTTCAGTTTTTGGACCGACGGGGCAAAAAGCAAAAAATGCGCCTAAAAGGCTGGCCTGCCCGCATTGTGCAGCATGAAGTCGATCATCTTGACGGTGTCATGTACACAGACAAGCTCACCGCACCAGAAAACTTCTGGACAGAGGAAGAATACGATAAAATCTTAGAGGAAGAACGGGCAAAAGAAGAAGCAGGAGAGTAGGATGGCGGAATTAAAACGGGAAGATGTCGAGCACATTGCCAAGCTGGCTCGTCTAGAACTAACAGAAGAAGAACTTGAAAAGTATGGGAAGGCGATGGCGTCTGTCCTCGAGTATGCGGACAAACTGAACGACCTTGAATTGGACGATGTGCCTCCCACGGCCCACGCGGTTGCCCAGCAAAACGTCATTCGTAACGATGTGGTGAATAGCACGCTTGCGGTAGACAAAGCGCTGGCTAACGTTGCGCAGGCCAAAGACGATCAGTTTGCGATTCAGGCTGTTTTTGATGACTAATTTAAGTTGCAGGTGGCAAGTTGCAAGTAGATTTAATTGGTAAAGTAGCCATTGTGACGGGAGGGGGCCACGGGGCGGGCGCGGCCGTTGCCCATGCCTTGGCCAAAGCGGGAGCCCGCGTATGCATCAGCGATCTCAATCCTGACAAGGCAATTAAGATGGAGCAGGCCATCATCGCGGCCGGGGGTCAAGCCATGAGCGTTCCGGCCGATGTTGCCAACAAATTCCAGTGCGTCACCATCATCGAATCGACCCGCGAAAAGTGGGGTCAGCTCGATATTTTGGTCAACGGGATGGCGGTAGCCCCCAAGCGCAGCATCATCAAAATGGACGAGTGGGACTTCCAGCGAGCCTTCGAAGTTAACTTGAAAGGAACATTTTTTATGAGCCAGCTGTGCGGCCGAGTCATGGCAGACGAGAACAGTGAACGAGGGGGCTTGATCGTCAATTTGGCAACCACGGCCGGCATTACAGAACCAATGGCGGACCACGCGGCCGCCTGCACGGCCAACGGCGCAATTGTAGGGTTCGCGACCGAATGTGCCCGCGAGTACGCCCAGTTTGGCATACGGGTCAATACCGTGCTGCAAGATGCATATGAACCGCAGCCGGATCAAGCAGCCAAAGTCGTGATGAGCCTGCTTTCACATGAGGGCATGTCTACTAGTGGAGAGCTTTTGGCG
>JBCCSO010000547.1:0-3974 GCA_039199965.1 Chloroflexota bacterium
TACTCTTCGCGCGTGTACTCACGCTTCATTTCTTTTAGCACTTTGTTGTTGCCCGCCTGAATCGGCACCTCAATTTGAGGCATGACTTTGGGCAGATCAGCCACTGCGTGCAAAATCTTATCGGTCATGTAGTTGGGATGGCTGGTCAAGAAGCGGATGCGCTGCAACCCTTCAATCCCATTAATGACGGTTAGTAAGTCTGCTAGGTCTGGCCCGTCGGGAATGTCATAGCCATATCGGTCAACAATTTGACCCAAAAGCATGACCTCTTGTACACCTTGAGCAACCAACGAGCGCACCTCGGCCGCAATTTCACCCACTGGGCGGCTGCGCTCACGGCCGCGCTTCGACGGGATGATGCAGAAAGTGCAGGCGTGTGAGCAACCGTACACAATTGAAACAGGTGAAGCCACCATTTGACCACGCTGGTGCTCTGGCAGAATCACTTCTCCATCTTGCCAGTCGTTCAGCTCTTCGCGGGCCTGTTGTTCATACTCAGCCACCTCATCTTGGGTCAGATGGGTCACAAGCGGTTTACCGTCTGTTGAAGGCTCCATGAACACATCAACAAAAGGGAATGTCTCTTCTAGCGTTTGGTTACCGCGTACGCCCACCACACAGCCCATCACCGCAATGGTCCGGTCTGGGTTATCCTCTTTTATTTTTTTGAGGTTGTGGAGCTTGTTGTACGCCTTGTCTTCCGACTGCTGACGCACCGTACAGGTTTGCAGGACCACAACATCTGCCTCGTTGATCTGAGGGGTTGCGCGATAGCCCAGTTTTTCCAATTCAGTAGCAACGCGTCGCGCATCTGAATAGTTCATTTGACAGCCTGTGATCCAGAAATGATATTTTTTCATGGCTTGGATTAGACCAGACTGATATTTGAAACCAGTCTGGTCTACTTTGTACCTATTATAATTCCTTCGGTTAGGGTAAAGAAAATTCTATCTCCGTCAAATTCGGGGGTCAAAAATTCTTCGACAATTTTGGGGGCCTGCACCAGCATCGCCCGGAGCCTAACTTTGTCATCGGCCGCCACGTGCATTCGGTCTGCCCACGGGTCAAACTCCATCCGCTTCCGTCCAGTCTCTTGGTGAATATCGCTAAACCCGACCGAGCGTAAAGTCTGTACCCACTGATGTAAAGAATAACATGCTCCATGGCTAGGATCACGCAGCTTTTCAAAACCGTTGATGAAATCAGCCGCGTTTTGATAGGCCATTTGGTCCTTTTTCTTCCGTGATCCGGTAGATGGCACCACATTGTCCACTACAGCAAAGATGCCACCCGGCCGCAATACCCGATAAGCTTCACGCACAAATTTAGGGATGTCGGGAAAATGATGCGGAGCGATGCGGCAGGTCACTAAGTCAAGCGATTGATCAGCAAATGCCAAGTTTTCCGCATCGCTGGCGGCCGTTTCCACATTTGAGAGCCCTTTTTCTTGTGCCAAACTCTCAGTTTTGGGCAACATGCTAACTGTAATGTCAGAACCGATTATAAGCGCCACGTGTGGGGCCAACACGTGTGCCGTGTGCCCAGCAGCGGTAGCAATGTCCAGTGCCTTCCAATCAGACTGTGGCTCGATGAGCTCAACCAAGCGCTGCAGGCTAGCCCCTTTCGCATGCACCTTGCTAGTTGCATACGCCTCTGCCTTGCCCCCGAACATTTCTTGCACTTTTTTCTTATCGTCTGACATGTCGTCCTCCATCAAGCCAAATCAGGATTATACCATTGTCAATTTTCAAAAAACGGACCAAACCTTCATAAATTAAGAGCGAATCATCAGACGCATGGTATTGCCCACAGCAGGCAGATATAATTCTGATTCGCCCCAATTTACTACTCACCCTGCCTGACAGGATGAATTTTGCGACTAGCGAAAAAACACGATAAATCGCGTTAAAATTGATTACATGTCAGCCTGTTTTCAACAGGCTTCATCTCCGTAGCAGCGAGTTCCAACTCGTTTGCGTGAAAGGTAGCAAGTTGGGTTACCTACAAATTTTCAATCCTGATTTACCATGAAATTAAAACGTTTATTTTTTCTGACCGGTCTTGCACTGGTCGTTCTTGTCGGCTGCAGCGGTGAAGATGAACTGTCTGAAAACGACATCCAAGCCACGGTTGATGCGGCCGTACAGGCCACAACTGAGGTTCTTTCACCCCCTACCTTTACCCCGGTGCCTACTGTGACCCCTAACCCTACAGCGACTGAAGTACCCGGCACAGCTACCCCCACACCAACGGCAACACCGACCGCTACCGCCACACCTACACCCACACCAGAGCTGCCTTTTTACAAGAACGATCAAGAAGATGGTACTTCCGAGTATGTCCTTCCGTTCGATGGCTTTGCCATGACGCTGCCGTCAGAATGGGTTGTGATTGATACAACGTTAACCACAGACACACCCGAGCAGCAGGAAATACAAAATGTTTTAGGCAGTCGCGTATTCCAAGGCTTGATCGATACAGGCGTCAAATTCTATGCTATCAACTGGAGTGAGCCGTCCCGCACATCCGCCAGCCCCGCCAATATCAACATCACCACACAGCCGGCCGACGGAGCCACTTCGCTCGAAGGGTTCGGCACAGCGGCCGTAGATCAGCTAGTTTTCCAGTTCGATTTACCACGTGAAGACGTCAGTCTGACGCCAACAAGTATTGGCGAAAATCAGGCTATCCGCTTAGACTATTTCTGGAACTTGACCACCCCAACCGGTCTGGAAGCAAATCTTCAGGTGGTTCAGCACATCACCATTTTTGATGACCAGATTTTTATCATCACGATCACGATCCCGTCTGAACTGTCAGCAACGCTGTTGCCAGAAGCAGAAGCGGCTGTCCAACAGGTGTCTTTCTTTGAGCGAGTAATCGCTGCAGAAGAATAAGTCACAGACCAGACTGGTCTGTAGAAATAACTGAGCTGGCAAATAGTTCTGGCAGCTCCTCAACATCCCATGACTCACAAAACTGTTTTGTTCGACCTTGATGACAACGTGGCGGTCATCACCCTAAATCGGCCGGATGTCGGCAACGCCTTCGATCTCACCCTTTCAAAAGAACTTTATGGGGCAGCGCTTGAATGCGCCAGCAATCCTGAAGTCAGGGCGGTTGTCATTACGGGGGCAGGCAAGCTGTTCTCGGGCGGCGGCGACTTGGGATTCTTCAACGCACAGGAGAACATTCAAAAATCGCTGCTTGAAATGACGACCTATATTCACGGAGCACAGTCCCGCTTCAACCGAATGAATGCTCCTGTCATTGCGGCCGTTAACGGAACGGCTGGTGGCGGTGGATTCAGCCTCATGTGCTCGTGTGATCTGATCATTGCGGCCGACCATGCTAAATTTACGATGGCGTACACCGCGGCCGGACTGACCCCTGATGCATCATCTACTTATTTTCTGCCCCGGCTTATCGGCCATCGACGGGCAGCGGAGATGGTGCTTACGAATCGACGACTAACGGCCGCAGAAGCGGTTGATTGGGGACTGATCAATCAGGCGGTACCGGCCGAAGAGCTCATGCCTACCGTCATGAAGCTGGCCAAGCAGCTGGCCCAAGGACCAACAGCCTCATATGGCAAAGCGATGGAACTCATCCGCAAGTCGTTTGATAATTCACTTGAGACTCAAATGGAAGAAGAAGCGCAGGCGATCTCAACTTTTGCAGGCTCTGACAACGTAAAAGAGGGGATTGCAGCTTTTTCAGAAAAGCGGAAACCAAACTTCAAATAAAAGAGAAGCAGCCAGACTGGTTTTTAGAAGCCAGTCTGGCTCAAAATTTCACTCAATACTTTAAGGGAATAACTTAGCCTGCAATCACAAAAGCTACTACAAACGACAAGGCTACGGCAACAACACTGATACCACCGGTTATGGCCCATTTTGTTGCTAGAGGAATCGTCTCACTGCGCATAATTCGACCGTTTGCCATCCCGGCCGCCACCCCAAATAACGCACCAA
>JBCCSO010000548.1:0-3970 GCA_039199965.1 Chloroflexota bacterium
AAAGCCATCGATCTAGCAGAAGAAGGAGGGTTTTAGCTGTTAGCTATTAGCTCTTAGCCGTTAGCTAAAAGCCAATAGCCAATAGCCAACAGCCATGAAAAAACGTGTATTTAGCGGCATACAGCCATCAGGTGAATTTACTCTAGGCAACTACCTAGGGGCCACGCGCAACTGGGTGCGGGATCAAGATAAAAAAGTGAACTTCTACTGCATTGTAGACTTGCACAGTTTAACAGTGCCACAAGATCCGCTTGAACTACGTCATCAGACTCGCTCGCTAGCGGCCATGCTGATGGCCTGCGGCTTAACCCCAGAAAAGAGCACCATCTTCATTCAAAGTCATGTCAAGGCGCATGCGGAAGGGGCGTGGTTGCTCAACTGCATCACCCCGCTGGGCTGGTTACAGCGCATGACGCAGTACAAAGATAAGGCGGCCAAGCAGGAAAGTATCCTAACCGGACTGCTTGACTATCCGGTTCTGATGGCAGGCGACATCATTTTTTATGATGCGGATGAAGTGCCGGTTGGTGATGATCAGAAACAGCACGTAGAATTGGCTCGCGACATTGCACAAGCCTTTAACCATCGATATGAAGAGGAATTTTTCCAGATTCCAGCTCCATCAATCCCTAAGGCGGGTGCACGGGTGATGGGTCTGGACGATCCGACCCGCAAGATGTCAAAAAGCTACGCCCACATTCGGGGCCATGCGGTGCGTATCTTGGACGAAGACAAAGAGATCATGCGCTCGTTTAAAAAAGCTGTGACAGACTCTGATAATGAGATTGTCTTTTCAGATGATCCAGCCAAGGCCGGCGTGCGCAATCTGCTGGGAATTTATCAGGCGATCACGGGTAAAGATGAGGAAGGTGTTCTGGCCGACTTCGCAGACGCTCGTGGTTATGGTGACCTCAAAGTTCGAGTGGGCGAGGCGGTCATCGCAGAAGTTGCACCGATCCGCGAACGGCACAAAGAGCTGATGGATGACCCGGCCGAACTTGATCGGCTGATGGCCAAAGGTGCGGCTCAGGCAGAAGAGGTCTCGCAGCCTAAAGTAGACAAGATGAAAGAGATTATGGGGCTGATTGTCCCGTAGTCAGTGGATCAGTAAGTCAGTATTCGGTGGGTCAGTTTGGCATCACCTACATACCGACTTACCGAATACTGATTAGCGTAGCGGACTGATTACCGAAATATGCTTCAACAAACTTTCTCAGCTCTAGAACGATTTGGCCCAACGTGGCTCAAGAATTTGGTGCCGGAAAAATGGCGCATCTGGCTGGGGTATCAGATCAAGGTGCGGCTTCGTCGGGCTCCGGCCGGATATGCGCTGCGTACACCGATGACGATCCCGGCCGGGCAGACGCGTGACCAGATTTTTAACTACCTCGCATCAATTCGGGCTGAAGGCACAAACGACGAGCGTGAGATTGTGCTCTATTTAAACGAAGCGTGTGATCGGTACCTTTACACGCTTAACCTCATCCCCAAAGCCAACGGAACCCTGCTCGACATCGGGGCGTCACCGTATCACCTGACGATGCTGGTCAGAAAGTTTCGTGATTACGAGACAAGTCTGATCAACTTCTTTGGAGAAAGCGTGCCGCGCCATCATCATGATTTCATTTATGATGCAGATGGCACCAAAATCCAGTTTGATTTTGCCAACGTCAATGTCGAAGTAGACCGCATTCCGCACGATGACAACAGCTTTGATGTGGTGCTGCTGTGTGAGGTCATTGAGCATTTTGTCAAAGATCCAGTCCTTGTACTCAGTGAAATCAAACGAGTACTCAAACCGGGCGGCACGTTTGTGATGTCAACGCCCAATGTGGCCCGACTGGAAAACATTTCGCGCCTGATGTCTGACAACAATCTGTATGATCCGTATTCTGGTTATGGCCCCTACGGTCGACACAACCGCGAATATACAATGGCTGAGTTAAGCAAATTGGTTGAGCACGTTGGGTTTGAAGTCACGCAAGTCTTCACCTCAGACGTACACGGTAATCAGGCGGACCACTTTTTTGATACGCAAAAGCTTCAAGGGCTGCTAGCCCATCGCTCAGGCACATTGGGGCAGTACATTTTTATTCAGGCCAAGAACCGGCCGGGGTCTGCAAACAGCAGCAAACTCCGTTGGTTGTACCGAAGCTATGATGATGAAGCGTACTCCGGTTAGTCAGTTGGTCGGTATTCGGTAGGTCTATAGGCTAAAAGCCAAAGATCAACATCAAAGAACTTATGAAACAAAACGGCAAAGAACAATTTTGGTGGGGATTGGTGATCTGTGCACTTTTTCTAGTTGGTTGCGGTCAAAACGAAGGCCCGGAGCCAGAACTGCTTGAGCTGCCAACGATTGCTGCCACCGCGCCACAACCACTTCCACCGACAAACGTGCCGCCAACGCTTGAACCAACCAACACGGCCGTTCCCATCCCGCCAACAGACACACCTGTCCCACTCCCGACCGATACTCCGGTAGTTAGTTTTGCCGCTACAGACACCCCAACACCCACTAGACTACCGGGCTTCTTGCCCACCAACACCCCAACAGTGTCAGCCCCGCTTGAAACTGGGGTCGGCTTTCAGGGTGAGATCGGCTCGAACGAGTTCCGAGTACATTTAGTAGAAGCGGTGGCTGATCAAACGATTTACGCAGTTGTGCGGGTCAAGCCGGAAGTTGACGCAGGCATCCTTGTATTTGAAGGAAACGTGGCGGAGCTTGCCAAAGAAGAGCAGCAGTCTGTGCAAGATTTGCTGATTTCTAAAACGCCAAACGGGCAGGCGGACTTCAGCGGCCAAGGGTTCATGGAAGTGATCGCGTACACGCCAAGAGAAACGGGTGATGTATCGATTGTGGTGACATCTGCGGCCGAAAACGAAGGCCCATATCGACTATACGTTTTTGATCAAAACACCTCATCCGCCAATATCGTGTTCAACCAAACGGTGCAGCTTGACAGTGGGCAGGTCACCACCGTTGGTGCCACTTCAAATGGAGCCAAACCGGTTGTGGCATTCATCAACCCGCTAGCGGCCGAACTGGACGGGCAAATCATGATCAAGAATAGCGCTGGCAATGTGTTAACCGAAGCAAACTTCGCGGGGACCGGCTCCTACGAATCGACATTTGTCCTCCCGGTCACCACAACCGGTTTTCAGGTTGATTTAGGCAACATCAGCGGCACAACCGGCCTGTTTGAAATTTTAGTTTTAGCGATACAAGATCCGTTTTAGTAAAAAGTATAAAGTGAAAAGTGAGAAGAGTTAGCCATCGCGGCTTCTAACTTTCTACTTACCACTTTTCACTAGTAACTATATGGTTTTAGTCATAGACAACTACGATTCATTTACCTACAACCTTGTCCAATATTTGGGTGAGCTGAATCAAGAAATAAAAGTTTTTAGAAACGATAAAATCACGATTGATGAAATCCGCGAGATGGCGCCCGATCATATTTTGATCAGCCCCGGCCCCGGCGACCCTGACGATGGTGGCGTGTCACAAGATGTGATTCGTGAACTAGGTGGTGAAGTGCCAATTTTAGGCGTTTGTTTGGGCCACCAGTGTATTGGGAATGTGTTTGGCGGCACAGTCACACGAGCCCCATCGCTCATGCATGGGAAAGTGTCCCAGATCCATCACAATGGGGATGGGTTGTTTACCGGCCTGCCCAATCCCTTTACTGCAACCCGCTACCATTCACTTGTGGTTGAAGATATCCCTGACAGTTTGGAAGTGACCTGCGTGACGGCAGATGAGATCGTGATGGGGCTGCGTCACAAGGAACACCCGATTGTAGGTGTTCAGTTCCATCCTGAAAGTATTTTGACCGAAGGTGGTCACCAAATTTTGCAGAACTTTTTAGAGGGAAGGATTTAAAGTAAGAAGTAGAAAGTGGAAAGTGAGAAGTGTTGAATCTTCGCTTCTCACTTCTTACTTTCTACTTCACACTCAAAAACGGAG
>JBCCSO010000549.1:0-3969 GCA_039199965.1 Chloroflexota bacterium
CAATCTCTGGTGTTAGCACAAGTCTAGCACTTGTGGCTTTAGCCGCATTTCCCGCTATTTTGCTGGGTGGTCTCGAGTCATTTGCAGGGGCTATGTTAGGCGGTGTGATTATCGGTTTGTCCCAAGCCTTGGTTCAAGCCTCTAAATTGATTGAAGTACGCAATAGTTTCGACATTGCCCCCTACATCCTACTACTCATTGTGCTCGTTTTCATCCCTGAAGGTCTCTTCGGTGAAAAACGGATTGAACGAATCTAGTGTCACGACACTGCTAGAATGATAGATCATTTTCCAGAAATGTCGTGGCTCACAGTGTTTCTATTCACTTCTCAATCCATCTTATTGTGATGGGCGAAACACTAGTATAAAAGGAGAAAACTGAGATGGCAGCATTAAGACCAGCTGGCGATTATGATGAGTCATACGTCAGAGACATGTCGTTTTTACGTCGGCCGTGGATGAATTGGTTCACTTGGCTTTTCGTACTACTCGTACTTTTACTACCATTTTTAGAGATTTGGCAGCTTGTACCAGACGCAAGTTTTGCACGCTACACGTGGTGGATGAACATCCTCAATCGCATTGCGTACACAATTATTGCGCTCCAAGGCTTGAACATCTTGACAGGATTAACTGGTCAGATTTCACTAGGTCAGGCCGCATTCATGCTGGTGGGTGGGTATATTACGGCCCTAGCCATGGAATATTGGGGAATGCCTATCTTTGTGACAATCCCGCTTGCTGCGGTTGGAACTGGTGCTATTGGCTTGCTTTTCGGCCTACCATCGCTGCGAGTGAAAGGTTTCTATCTGGCGATGGCGACGCTCGCAGCCCAGTTCATTATTCCGTGGATGTCTCGAAATTTGTGGAAGGATTATTTAGGCGGTGTGGATGGATCGATTACTGTACCTGTTCCCCAACTGCTTGGCTATGAATTCCGTGGCTCTACCAATATGTTCATCATCTCTTTTGTCACTTTAGTCATTACTTCAATTCTGTTTAATAATATTATTCGGACAAAGTTGGGACGTGCATTTGTTTCTGTGCGGGATAATGACTTAGCGGCTGAACTACTGGGTGTTAATTTGTTTAGCTACAAACTCAAGGCTTTCTTTCTGGCAGCTGCATTTGCTGGTATTGCCGGAGCTCTGCGGGCCCATACAGAGCGTGGAATTGGTACAGAGTTCAACTACACCTTAGACGTATCAGTTTTGTTTTTGGGTATGCTCGTTATAGGCGGGATGGGAACCAATATTGGGCCATTTTTGGGCGCTATCTTTGTGATCTTGTTAGATGAAGGGGCGATTATCTTAGGTGAAACGATTGCACACGCATTTCCAGATCAGGCTGGTGCACTGCAAACATCTTTCCGGCCGATCGTATTTGGCGTAACACTCATCATCTTCTTGATTTTTGAACCACGTGGGTTAGCCCACAGATGGTACCTGTTCAAAGCAGCATGGCGACTCAGACCGTTCGCTAGGTAGCTGGCTTTGTATGTGTCTTTTACAGCATAAATTTGGTTAACGTTTTTTTAGACTTCAAGCCCTGCTTGAAGTCTATGTGTAAATTTTCAGTAGTTGAAATAAGTTATCTCTATGGAGGAGACAAGAATGAATAAACTGAAATTTAACTGGCTAGTGGCATTAGTGCTGTTGCTAGCAATCGCGCTTGTCGCTTGTGGTGGCGGCGCACCTGCTGAGGACAGTGGCGGGGGTGAAGAACCCGCTGCTGAAACCGAAGAGGAAATGGAGGAAGAGGAAGAAATGGAAGAGGAGATGGAAGAAGAAGCTCCTGCCGTTTCAGATGATGCAGGCTCAATTTGGGTCTTGCTTCCAGACTCTGCTTCATCTGCCCGTTGGGAAACTGACGACCGCCGTTTCTTTGAACAAGCCTTTGAAGCGGCCGGTGTTGAGTACAACATCGTAAACGCTGAAGGTGATGCGGCCACGCAACAAACCCAAGCCGAGCAGGCGATCACTGCTGGTGCTGGCGTTATTATGATTGTGAACTTGGACTCTGGTTCAGCAGCTGCAATCATTGAGAATGCACGTTCAGCCGGTGTTAAAGTGGTTGACTACGATCGTCTTACCATTGAAGGCCCCGGTGCAGACGTTTACGTTTCATTCGATAACGTCCAAGTAGGTGCCACAATGGGTGCTGTTCTTGAGCCACTCATCAACGCTCAAGACGATCCAAAAGTTGCCTACTTGAATGGTGGTCCAACTGACAATAATGCTACCTTATTCCGTGAAGGATATGACTCAGTTGCTCGTCCATACATTGATAGTGGCGACTGGACCTTGGTTGACGAGCAGGCTGTGCCTGGCTGGGACAACCAAGAAGCACTTGTGATTTTTGAGCAGATGTTGACTGCTGCTGATAATGACATTTCAGCTGTATTTGCCGCAAACGATGGTTTGGCTGGTGCTGTGATCCAAGCTCTGCAAAATGCGGGAGTTGATCCAACAGCAGTCCCAGTATCTGGTCAGGACGCGACCGTAGGCGGTATGCAACAAGTCTTGGCTGGCAATCAGTCAATGTCTGTTTACAAACCAATCAAAGCTGAAGCAGAAGCTGCGGCTGCGGCTGCAATCGCTTTATTGAACGGTGAGTCTCTTGATTCACTAACCGGTGGTTTGACCTTGAATAATGGAACCAATGACATTCCATTTATCGCCTTAGATCCTATCGGTGTAACCAAAGAGAATATGGCTTCAACCGTTATTGCTGACGGTTTCCGTACTTGGGACGAAATTTGTGTTGGCGATTTTGAGCAGTTCTGTACAGACGAAGTTAAGATGGGTACAGCAATGGCCGACGGTAGTGGTGTGAAAGTTTGCCAAGTTACAGACGTTGGTGGTATCGACGATAAATCATTTAACGCAACCGCTTGGGAAGGTGCTCTACGCGCTGAAGCTGAACTGGGCGTAGAAGTTAAATTCCTCGAATCACAGCAGCAAACCGACTACGACAAAAACCTGAATGCATTCATTGAAGATGGTTGTGACTTGATTGTTGCTGTGGGCTTCTTGATGGCAGACGCAACTGCAGCTGCTGCAGAGGCAAACCCAGATCAGCAATTCGCTATCATTGATGTTGACTATTTGGACTTCCCTAACTTGCTGGGTGTAGGCTTCCAAATCGACCAAGCTGGATTTTTGGCTGGTTATACAGCAGCTAATGCTTCAGAAACCGGCATTATCGGTACGTTTGGTGGTGTCAACATTCCACCTGTGACCGCCTTTATGGACGGTTACGTGATGGGTGCGAACTTCTACAATGAGCAAAACGGAACTGATGTTGAAGTTCTAGGCTGGGACATTGATGCTCAAGACGGCCTGTTCACCGGTAACTTTGAGTCAACTGACGACGGCCGTGCTTTTGGCGAAAGCCTGATGGATGAAGGTGCTGACGTGATTCTGCCTGTAGCTGGTCCTGTCGGGTTGGGTACTGCGGCTGCGATTCAAGAGCGCGGAAATGCATGGCTAATTGGTGTTGACACTGACTGGACCGTATCAGCTCCAGAATTCTCAGACATTATTTTGACATCAATCTTAAAACGTCTCGACACTGCTGTGTTTACTTCTTCAGAAGAAACCGTAAACGGTACTTTCGAGGGTGGTCTGTGGGTTGGTAACCTCGAAAACGATGGTGTGGGTATTACTGACCCCGTCATAGCTGTAGATGGCTTAGACGGCATTATTGACGGTATTATTTCCGGCGCGATCGCAACCAAACCCGGCCAAGAGGCTATGATGGAAAGCGGCGACGGTGAGATGGCGATGTCTGAAGAGGCGTGTGAAGTTGACTTGAGTGGTGAAAGCATCATTCTGTATCAGCAGGCCGGTCGTGAAGGTCCACTTCACACGCTTCTTCAGACATCGCCATCTCACCGTCGCCGCTTTCCATCATAGCCTCTTGGCCGGGTTTGGTTGCGATCGCGCCGGAAATAATACCGTCAATAATG
>JBCCSO010000550.1:0-3966 GCA_039199965.1 Chloroflexota bacterium
CATCCTCTGTCTGGATGCATTTGGGTTTGCTTGGCCCGAAACGGGTACCAATGAGCGATGACAACAACGAATTGATCCGGCCGCCGTATGAGGTTGAAGACAACGAATATTCTATTTTAGATCAAACCGACCTTGTGTTTATTGACCCGGTTGGCACCGGCTTTAGCCGAGCGGTTGAAGGTATTGAGGGGCAAGAGTTTTGGAACTTTACCAAAGATATTGAGTCGGTTGGGGAATTCATCCGGCTTTACACTACGCGCGAACAGCGCTGGTCTTCGCCAAAGTTTTTGATTGGAGAAAGCTATGGCACGACGCGGGCGGCCGGCTTGTCTGGCTATCTGCAGCAGCGGCACGGCATGTTTCTGAACGGAATCATGCTGATTTCTGTGATCCTGAATTTTCAAACGGCACGATTTGAGCCCGGAAACGATCTGCCTTACCCGCTGTTTCTGCCGACCTATGCTGCCACGGCTTGGTACCATAAGAAATTACAGGACCCGTATCAGTCGATGCCACTGGCTGAATTTCTGACCGAGGTCGCTGATTTTGCTGAATCAGAATATACCTTGGCCCTAATGCGTGGGGCAAAGTTAGCCGAAACTGAACGGAATTTTGTGATCCAGCGGCTGGCCGCCTACACTGGACTTAACCCAACTTACCTAGAGCAAACCAATATGCGGATCAACATCCATCGCTTCTGCCGTGAACTGCTCAGGGATGAGGGTAGATCAGTCGGCCGCTTGGATAGCCGGATGACCAGCTACAACCGGGACGAAGCGGGTGAAATGAATGAGTTTGATCCGGCGTTCCCAATTATTACTGGGGTATATGCAGGGGCAATGAATCAGTACATTCGGCAAGGCTTAGATTATGAGTCAGATTTACCGTATGAAATCCTGAGCTTTAAGGTGTTCCCTTCATGGAAGTACTCTAAGTTTATGAATTCATATGTCAATACGGCCGAAACCCTGCGTAGCGCAATGACTCAAAATCCACATTTGCGTGTGTTTGTGGCAAATGGTTACTACGATCTCGCAACCCCCTTCTTCGCAACAGAGTACACGTTTAATCATCTAGAACTTAAAAGCCACCTGCTCGACAACATCACGATGCAATATTATGAAGCGGGGCACATGATGTACGTTCACAAACCATCTTTGGCAAAAATACGAGGGGACTTGGTCGCTTTCTTGGCTGAATCTGTCTAGATGATTTCAGATACGGCGTTGATAAATTCTTGACCTAGCGACGGGAGAGTAAGCCCGGGCCGGGTCACAAGTACAACATCCCACGGCCAGTTGAATTCACTGACGTCAAGTGAGGCCAGTCCGGCCGCTTTGGCTACCCGCTCTGGCACTAGGGCGATCGAATCGGGCTGGGCCATCATGGGTAAGCATATGGACAGTGGTACTTTGATCAACGGCCTTGGCTCAGATGATAGCTCTCGATGGCTGTCAATCCACGCTTCAAAGGCTGTCCCCCAATTCGGCAGAATAATGCGCCACTGCCACAGCTCTTGCATTGAGAATTTTGAGCCCTTTTGGGCTAGCGGATGGTCGGTGTGTGTGGCAACCACCATGCGGTCACGAACACGGGTCAAAATTTGGGTCTGACGGATCAAATGTGGAAAAACGGCTGTAAACGCAATGTCGTAAACGCCATCTAGCAGTCTTTCAACCATCAACGCTGAATGGCCAGTCTCAACCGATAGCTCTGACTGTGGAAATCTTCTATTGAAGAGAGTAACTACTTCTGGCATTAAATAGGTGGATATCGAGGTCGGGCATCCAACTGTGAGTCGGCCGGTGTAGCCAGCTTTGGCAACTTTGATCGCTTGCTCACTGGCTTCTGCAATGCCGATAATACGTTCAGCGTAGGGTAGAAAAGTTTTTCCAGAATCTGTTAGCTCAACCGGTCTACGTCCTCGCCTGAATAGCATCACATTGATGTCAAGCTCCAACTGTTGAATTCTCGAGCTAAGCGATGGCTGCGATAAATTTAATCTTTCGGCCGCTTGCGTAAAGCTTCCTTCCCGTACAACTGCGATAAATGCCTCAAGCTGTCTAAATTCCATAGCGTACTTTATTCATTTTTACATAATCGGCCAAATTAAGCAGATTTGACATAATTGAAACGGGAAAACTATCCAAAAACGGCATTTCTATTGTATAATTCGGAAATGCCAGCCGATGAGTTTAAGCCATCTGACAGCTTTGTACGCGCAGTTAATGAGCAGTTAGAGCAGATAAATATCGACCGAGTTGTTAAATTACCAGCCAGTCGGTTTTCAATTGAAGAGCTTACAGAGGCCTACAACCTAGCGCGCCAAGACTATGTTATTCCCATGCCTATGTCACCCGCCCAATTTGATGAATACGTTCAGGTGTACGACTTAAATCTGTCTGCATCCTGCGTTATTGTGGACACGGTTATGTCTAGAATTGTGGGATTGGGTTTGCTCGGAGTGCGCTCGGGTCGTTGCTGGATATCTCGCTATGGGGTGATTCCGGTTTCACGTAACAGTGGGGTTGGCAAAATGATCATCGAGCAGTTGATCCAGTCAGCCCGCCAGTATGGGGCCAATGAGATCACAATGGAAATGATCGAAACCTATGATGATGGGATCAAGCTGGCAGAGGAGCTTGGTTTTGTGGCCGGTCGCCGTTTGGTTGTCGGCCGCCGCCCGCCTGAAACAACGCTCCACGGCCGACCATCCAAATTAGAGGGAGTGACTCACGTGCAGGGGAAAGAGGCCCTAGACTGGCTCAAACTGCGTGAGGGTCGTATGGATTGGCATAATGACCTTGCAACCTATCAGCATGTGACTGAGCGATTAGAGGGAATCGAATTTCAGCGTGAATGGCGCAGCGGACCGGTTCACGGTCGGGTTGTGTTTGAAGATCGCAAGCTGCAGTTAAGTCGGGTGTCTGTGCAGGTACTAGAAGGAAATGCGGTTGAAGTGACTCAAGGAATGCTCAACCTGCTTCATGTGCTTTACCCTCAGCGCGATGCCCGAGTCGAAAATATTCCGGCCGATGATGACCGCTGGCGCGGCTACCGAGAAGCTGGCTACTTCACATCATTCTGCCGCATTGAATACACCAAAAAGCTAAATTAGCCTCTTTGAAAAGCTGCTACGAAAAGCTGCTACGAAAAGCTGCTACGAAAAGCTGCTACGAAAAGCTGCTACGAAAAGCTGCTACGAAAAGCTGCAAACCATCTCCTTTATACCACTAACAGCCGAAAAACTGATCTCAGTATGATAAATCATGTTGACTTGCTACCTGCTGAATTCATTCTGCTTTCTTCTCGCAGGCCAGATATCACAGCAAACTTCTTGGAATAAGCAGCAAACGGTACAAAAGTCATCTGAAATTTGAGTGATTGCATTCTGATCACACTCTATATTTAAGAAGATAGAGCCATGCAGTTTTGTTCTTGAAATTTTCAGCGTGACATCATCAAAGCGAGGAGACACTTGTTTATGAACCGATTCAAATTCCTCATCATTGTTTGTACCGGCCTATTTACAGCAGTTCTTTTATTAATTTCAATACCAGCTCCAACATCGGCTCAATCTGCTCCAACGCTACCCCCAAGGCCTACGCCAGAAGCTGAATCGACGCCAGACGCAGCTTTGTTGGGTGCTACGATACAGCTAAACATTCGGGCCGCTGAGGCGACCTCGATTGATGCAGATGATTGGGCGATTGTGCAGTGGCAAGACGAGCGTGGCGACTGGAACAACGTTGAGGGATGGCAGGGGTATTTAGAGTACGATGCAGCATCGCAAACGTGGAAAGTCATTTGGTGGACCTCGCGTGAAAATTTTGGCGAAGAATCTTTCCGCTGGGCGATATACACAGACAAACAGCTAGCTAGCCTTGAAGCAACTAGCGAGACGTTTGATCTCCCAAAGAGCAGCTTAGAGGCGGTGATTGTTACACTGAAGGATTAGATTTTTCA
>JBCCSO010000551.1:0-3959 GCA_039199965.1 Chloroflexota bacterium
ATATTTAAGCGGTGAGACTTCAGATGCGTTTACACGCGCTACGCTGCCAAACAATATTGAGTTCCCGCGTGACTTGGGCCCTCATCCAGACTATCAGACGGAATGGTGGTATTACACCGGAAACTTAAAAGGTGAAGATGGCAGCCGCTATGGGTATCAGTTTACGATTTTCCGGCAAGCGCTAGCGCCTGAGGATGAAACCTTTGAGAGTCAGAGTGATTGGCGAACCAATCAGGTGTGGTTTGCACACTTCACTATTTCCGATGTCGAAAATGGCGATTTTTATTTTGATGAGCGCTTTGCGCGGGGCGCGGCTGGTTTAGCCGGGGCGCAAGCGGAACCGTACCACGTGTGGATTGAAGATTGGCAGGTGGAAGAACAGCCGGATGGCAGGATTCGGATGCAGGGCACAACAGATGAGTATGCCCTCGACCTGATGCTTGAGAACACTCGGCCGCCCGTCCTGCACGGCGTTGGTGGATTGAGTGCCAAAGGGCCAACAGAAGGCAACGCATCTTACTACTATTCGCAGATCGATCAGCGTTCTGTGGGCACCATCACCATCGGGGACAGGGTGATTCCGGTTGAAGGCCACTCATGGAAAGACCATGAGTACAGCACCAGCGTCCTTGAAGAGGGAGCTGTTGGCTGGGACTGGGTATCGCTGCAGTTTGACAATGACAATAAAAATGCCCTGATGATGTTCCATATCCGGCGGGAAGATGGCTCGATTCAGCCAGAATCAAGCGCAAGCTGGATTGCGGCCGATAGCTCAAATGATTATCTGCGAGCTGGCGATTTTTCGTTTGAGGTGTTGGATACGTGGACGAGTGATGTGACGGGGATCGTTTATCCGGCCGAATGGCGTATTCAGGTGCCAAGCGTTGGCTTAGATATCACCGGTCGGCCGATGATGAACAATCAAGAGCTTCTGGTGCTGGCTACCTATTGGGAAGGGGCTGTTGAGTTTGAAGGCACGCTCAATGGGGAACCGATTGCGGCCGAAGGCTATATTGAGCTCACCGGATATACGGCCGAATAATCGTAAAACAAAAAGGCTGTGATCGGGCAGCATCACAGCCTAGAAATTGTTTGCCCCACGTTACTCATATGCAATTCGCAGCAACCAATCATGATTGTTAACATTTATGAGTGATAAAAGCTTAAGCGAAAGGTTGCGGTCCCGCAGTCAAACAAGGCTACATTTGGCTGTGTTTTAATTTATTAGTGAGCTATCTGCGTTACTTCGTTACAAAGCCACAACATCAGTTGAATTTAAAACGGTTATGGGGAAAGATAGCTTAAATTCAGAACCTGTTCCAAGTTTGCTTGAAACTGTGAGTTTTGCCCCAATCAAATGGGCTAAGCGTTTTGAAATAGCTAACCCTAAACCCGTGCCATCAAACTGCCTAGAGAGCGAGCTATCCACTTGCTGGAACGGATCAAAAATGCTGTATAAATTTTCTTCTGCAATCCCAATCCCTGTATCTGATACGGTTATTCGGAACGCTTGATCTTGTTCATCAACCAACGTGTTGACGATGATGATGCCATTTGTGGTGTACTTTGCCGCGTTGCTCAACAGGTTTTGTAAAATTTGACTCACCTTTATCCGATCAGACCTCAGGTAGATTGGATTTTCGATCAGCTTCTGCTCGTCCAACCGAACGATGCTGTTATTCTGAGCAGCGAGTGGTTTTATTGAATCAATAACATCGGTGAGTACATCGAAAAGTGAGAAGGTCGATAAAAAAACGTCTGTCTGTTTCGCATCGATTTTAGATAGATCTAGGATGTCATTGATAATAGAAAGTAGATGCTCACCAGAAGCTTTGATCCGTTTTAGATCCTCTATCTGCATTTTCGAATATTCTTCCGTGTCAGAAAAATCTTCCATCAATATTTCGCTGTAACCGATAATGGCATTGAGCGGTGTGCGCAGTTCGTGACTCATGGTGGCCAAAAATGTTGATTTAGAGTCACTGGCTTCTTCGGCCGCATCTTTCTCTGCCCTCAACTTTCGAATAATTGATTGCACTTGGTTGGTCGTGAACTGCAGAAGAATCATCGAAAAAATTAAGATGAGTGTAAGCGAAAATGCGGTCCCAAACGGGCCAATTTGCGAGACTTGAGGCCCCATCATTTCAGTGATGTCAATGTAGTACAACGCCCAAATCCAAGCGATCAGCGCCACTCCTAAAAGAATGAGTTCCCGCCTCTTTGAAAAGTAAGAAACAACAACCATGGTGGGAAACAAGATCATTACCCCTGGGTCATTTAAGCCGCCGTTGAAAGAGACAGTAACAATCAGCCCAAAAACCCCCATGTATGCTGTAAGCAGAAATGCTTTTTCATACTGATCTTGTCTGACAAGGCTAATGCTGTAAGTTACCATCAAGACTAGACCGGTCATAAGTGCAAAATTAAGCCAGAGCCCAATAGTGAAGTAGTAAATTGAGGCAATCGTCCCCAGAGCGACGCCAGACCCGAAAATGTAAAGCACTAGCTTTGCAACAGCCTCTCGTTCTTTATCTTCAAATGGTGGAAGGTAGAAGATATATCTCCACAGATTTCGTATACACAGCATAGTGAATCTTAGCCTAACACCACATTTTTTTCTGTAAAAAAATAGTAGGAAACTAGTACTTTTGGTCTAGCCCATTGGCTCGATTAATTGGACGGCGACTTAAGTCAGAACTCGCCTTTTGATATGCTATAATTTTCTCTGGTGCCTCCCAGATTTATCAATTTAAGGAACAAAGACTTAACAAATGTTCAGCTATTTTTTTGTTCCTTTGTCACTGGAGAAATATGAATGATGGGATCATATGTCTTCTCTTCAGTCCTATTCATTTTGGAATAAAAAATGGCAGATTCTTCAAATCGAAACGGAGGCATTTCACTGGATATGTCTTGGGTCAACAGCAGTCGGGTCAACAAGAGTGCCACGGAAAGACGGACAAAAACGCTGGGCGGCCGACGCTCGATCAAGAAAGAGCATCAGGCGGCGTGGCTGCTCAAAGCAATCACGATGATTGACTTGACCACACTGGAGGGAAATGACACGGGCGGCCGCGTGCGGCGGCTGTGCGCCAAAGCCAAACAACCGATTCGCACAGATTTACAGGCCGCTTTGGGTATGGAGGATGTCGACCTCACAACTGGTGCGGTGTGCGTGTACCCCAATCGCGTGCGTGAAGCGGTTGAAGCGCTGCACGGCACAGATATCCCGGTGGCAGTCGTCTCAACCGGATTCCCATCAGGCCAAGGGCCAGTTGAACCGCGGGTGAAAGGGATCGAGCGACTGGTTGAGGAAGGAGCCCGCGAAGTGGACATTGTCATCGGCCGGGAGCATGTCTTTACCGGCAACTGGGGGCAGATTTATGACGATGTGAAAGCGTATCGGGAAGCCTGTGGTGAGACGGCCCACCTCAAATCAATTATCGAAACGGGTGAGTTGGCTACGCTTACAAATGTCTATAAAGCCAGCATTGTGTGCATGATGGCGGGGTCTGACTTTATCAAGACCTCAACGGGAAAAACCGCTGTCAATGCGACTTTGCCGTTTAGTTTGATTATGTGCCGAGCGATCCGTGATTATGAAGAGCGTACAGGGGTTAAAGTTGGCTTTAAACCAGCCGGTGGTATCCGTACCGGAAAAGATGCGTTGGCTTGGCTAACGCTAATTAAAGAAGAGCTAGGGGATGAGTGGCTAAATGCTGACCTTTTCCGTTTCGGGGCTAGCAGTTTGTTAGGCGACATTGAACGCCAGCTATCACACCATTTGACCGGCCGATATGCGTCTGCCAAGTACATGCCGATGGGATAGAGGTAGAGAGATGAGAGTAAAGAGTAAAGAGGTTCCGCTCTATCCGGCAACTGTTGCGCTGCGGCGTTTGCAACCTGCAACTTGCAACTTGCTTTCCAAATGCTATGACTAAGATAAAAGAAATTTTTGA
>JBCCSO010000552.1:0-3952 GCA_039199965.1 Chloroflexota bacterium
CTCCTACGGCCGTCAGCAACGCTGGGACCCAATCGACACCTACCCCCTCCCCTACGGTATTTGTTGTAGCCACAGCTGTGGCTACAACCGCGACCCCAACAGCGACAACTGCGTCGTCGTCCAGTCAAGCGACCAATACCCCATCACCGACACCTACCGAATCATCAGCGGTTGAACCTACCGAAACGCCAACGCCCACCCCTACTGAAGATGGCGATGGTGGTCTAGGAGGAACAGGAAGCGGTACGCCTAACCCAGCTACTCCTGTTCCTACGCCCAATGGTGGCTACCCATCACCAAATGAGACACCTACCCCAGACGGTCAGCCCACCGCTTATCCATAATAAAGCCAACCATAGTAAGGCTAAAAAGAAGCGCTAAAAATTGAAACGGAGAATGTATGATAAATTTCAAGGCAGATGTGCCTGCACCTTCCATCTATGACGCACCTGCCTACTGGTTTATCTTCGGTGGCCGAAAAGTAATTGCCTTCGTAGACCCTGATAACGAATATAAAATAACGGGTATTCCCAAACTGACAGCACCAGATGATTTGGGCCTAAAAACGGTTCGGCACAATTTTTTGGGTGAGCTGGATGGTGTCAGTTGCTGGGTGGCTGATTTAGACGGCCGTCAGGAATTACCGGCCGGGACTAAACTGATCAACCCACGCTTTTTCTTTGGACAAATTGATGATGCCTTGCGCCGCGTTGCATTCCGCTCCATTTTTGTAAACGATTGGGACCGCAACAATCAGTTCTGTGGCAAATGTGGTGCTGTCATGGACTATGGTACAGATCGGTCGAAAAAGTGCCGCGTCTGCGGTTTGGTCAAATATGCACGCATCTCTCCGGCCGTTATCATGCTGATTCGTAAAGGTGATAAGTTCTTGCTGGGTCACAACGAGCGCCATCCAGATGGGTTTTACAGCATTTTGGCCGGTTTTGTGGACCCCGGTGAGAGCCTTGAAGAAACAGTAGCAAGAGAAGTTAAGGAAGAGGTAGGGCTGGATGTAACCAACATCACCTACTTCGGAAGCGAACCTTGGCCTTTCCCTGATTCACTCATGATCGGTTTCTACTGTGACTATGCAGGTGGCGAGATTGTCTTGGAAGATGAGATCGTTGAAGCGAGCTGGTACGGCATTGATGAACTCCCCAAAATGATCCCTACCGGAGACATCAGCATTGCAGGCCAGCTCATTGAGTGGTTTGTGGCTGAAAATAGTTAACCACTACTGCTCACGCAAAAGGTCAGACAGGGTTTGTAGGCGATTTTGATTCTCAGAGATTGCAATAAGGTCAGTTAGGCTCAAGACAAAGCTGTTGACCTTCAGATCATAGTTTTTGACGTAATCAGAAATAACTGTCTGGACGATTTCAGCGTAGTGGGTGACGAATATGACTGTGCGGGTTGTCTGATTGGGAGGCATTTGTCGGTTGAGGTGGCTTAAAACATTATCGATTGAAACAGCTAGCATCACTTCATCTGATTCAGTTAGAACAGACACGGCAAATTTGGGGCTAACCTGCTGAAAAACGGCCGAAGTTAAATCATGATACGCCCATAAAATGTTGTGATCAACATCATCTTGCTGGGGAGCGAAACGAATTCCAGGCACCCGGATCAATACCTCACGCGCAATTTCCAATAGCTGTTGTTGAGATCGGGTCTCTTCATCATAGCTTTCCACGAAGCGAATGACCGCTTTTCTGCGAGTGATTAATTGAGTAATGTCGTCGCTGAGTTCAAAGCAGAAATCCATCACAGCCTGTAGCCCCGGGCCCTCACGAACTGGGTCTTGATTCAGATAGCGATCAGCCCGCTTTAACTTTTGCACAAAGCGCTCATAGTCAATGTCAAGGGTAGAGATAAGGTCACCAAAAAACTGCTTGAATCGAAAATATCCGTCTGTTTCATCAAAGCGTGAAGCCGCGTGATATTCGATCATGCCGATCAAAACCCGCAGGGATGCTAAGTTAAAGCAGCCCAAATAGCAGCCGTAATTGCTAAGCAGGGCCGAGCAAGAATGGTGAACCAGCTCTTTGCAGTGATGCAGGATGCTACCTGTATCATCTTGGCCCACAAAAAAGTCGGCCCGGATTTTGTGATACTGAATACGCTCTAAATCGTAGTCAATTACAATTTTTGCAAACTGCTCGGGTGCAAACCAAGGATGAGGCGGCTGAATGCCGATTTCTGTGACCAAGTCAACTAAAAAGTCATACCGAATGTGGTAGAGATCGATTGAGCGGACATATTCCACCACAGACTGGGCCATGATGCTGGCATGTTCGGCCGGAAGAATATCAGCTTTGAACTTATCAAAATCTAGGTGGAACAGCCGCTGAAAAATGTCGGGCAGTAGATAGTTTTTGATAAATGAATAAGATAGCTCCTCGACATCCCCATTGGAATGAATCACCTGAATGCGATGATGCGGGCCACCAAAACGGCGCGCGTATCTGTCCCCCCACGTTTGCACCTGCGTCTGCCCGTATACGTTCGACAGCCGATAAATCGACTGCACGACTGACTCCCGAATGTGTGATGTTTTGAGATTGTTTGCCACATCAATCTGCTCTGAGATGAGAAGCAAATCAAGGGTCGTGACTGTCTCTGCGAGAATTTTGAGGGCAACGTTCAGCGTAATATTGAGTTTAAGAAGCGATCGGACTAGTTTTTCGCTCTGGAAACCGACGCGCTCATTGTTTTGCACAGGGGAGATAAAACCAAGTTTGTATTTGTTGTTGACGCGGTCATCCACCATTTTGAAATACTTGGCGATCTCCTCCCGAATAAGCTCCCCAGATAGCTCAAGATCTGTAGCATGTTGATCAACGTATTCGACAAATGCGGATGGTAGCCTAATCGGCTGTCCGTTGGGGGCTGGGGTAAGCTGAATCAGTTCGCGCCAGTTTCCGTTTGGCCGCTCCCGTTCAGCCGCTTCTACTAGATCACTGATCCGATCTGTGCGATCAAGCAAATCTACCAGTTCGCGAATGCGCCCAGCCTTATTGTTCCCAGCAAGATTGTCGTAATCGACGCCAAGGTCAACACACAGCGTTTTGAATTCGTCTGTATTAAAGGCTGCTCCCAAGGCGCGACGTAGCTGTCTTTTGTTTTCTGATGGAAGCTGTGAAAAAGCCTGATCTGGCATGACAAACGTTGTTGAGAATGGCGCAGACTGAGCTGGCCGTCAATTAAATATCCCGAACTGCTTTTTAATTTAAATGCGACTATCGGGGAATCTGTAGTTTCCTATGTAACAAAGGCTTCCATATTTTATGTTAATTCTTAAGTAGCAGTCAAAAGAAATGGTAAAAAAATAAGAGACGGCTGGAAATCCAACCGTCTCTCTTCAAGATCAGCTAAAAGTTGTTAAACGTTATTCCGCACCTTGGGTGATAATGAACACCTTTCCAGCAGCTCGTCCGTTTACCTCCGGCGTAAATTCTTCATATCCAAAGGTAGGCCGCACCTGATATTCACCCGGTACGATGGCGTTGAGCGTATAGGTGTAGCGATAGGTGCCAGAGTTGAGGAAGTTAGAGGTGAACGTAATGCGTTCGTCTCTGTAATCGATCCGATCGAACGACCACGATCCCCACCACCAATAGCTGTCTGTTGCAACACTATCAATACCTTGTTCAGCAAATTGGCTGGCGTTGTTCAGATTCGGATCAACCGCCTCAGTTCCGGCCGGGAAATAATCCTCGATCACAGCGTAGACCAAATCACGCTTCGCCACGATAGTAAGCTCTACCCGAACCTGCTGCCCGGCCGCAATCTCTGCGATCTCTTCACAGGTTTCTACTGAGCTATCACAGGCCGCATCGTAGTAGCGCCGTTCAATGCTTAGACCACGGTCGATTGGACCGACCAAGTCAGCCGGAATAAAGGTGTCGAGCCAAGCGTTGTAGTAAAGGCGACCGTTACCATCACGCGTAAA
>JBCCSO010000553.1:0-3951 GCA_039199965.1 Chloroflexota bacterium
GCAGCGGCCGAAGAGTTAGGCTATCCCAAATTGGGGTTGTCCCCGAAAGCAGGACTTGAGCTTGCCTTAGCGCAAGCCCTTCACAAGATCTGAACATTGCTAAGGTAAAATTAAGCAGTATCGCGTACCCTTCGCACTATGTCCAAATCAAGGCGTTTTATAACTTGAATCTAGGGAATAAATTGTCCCAATCTGCCGCTAAAATCGCCTCGCAGCCAGCCCGGCTTCAACCGATCTGGACATTTATTTTTCTGGGTTGGCCCAACTCGCCAGATTAACCAATTTTTTCTTGCACCAATATATTTTCCACGGAAAAATTGTGCAATGTCAAGAAAAATAACCGCATCTAAATCATCTGTGCCGTGTTTTTTATATCGAATTGGCAACTTCCATCTTTGCCCATTTTTTGATCACCTATTTATTGGTAAAATAAGAAATAATTGAAAGCGCGTTTGCAGGGGAAAGAAATCAATGATTTCCGTCAACGACCTAACCACAAAATCTTACAACCAACTAAACCGTATACTCCGACCAAAATCTACCCTATCCTACGCCACACCCAGCGATTCACTACCGCGTGCGGCCATGATTAACTTCGTTGAGCGCATCATGGGTATTTCCGAAATAACCCGGCTTTTTGAGGAGTTGAAAAAAGAACTTCCACCTGAAAGTGACAGCGATTTTTTTGGTGAAAGCTTCAAAAAGCTCAATATTAAGCTCGAGTATGATGAGTCTCAGCTTGAAAAAATACCAAAAGACGGACCTGTCATATTTGTTAGTAATCATGCATTCGGTCTTTTAGACGGATTGGCGCTAAATCATTTTGCGGCCAAGACGCGTGGGAATTTTAAAACGCTGCTTAATCGCGCTTCAACCCTGTGTCGGGATGATCGTTTGGGAAAAAATTTCTTACCCATCGATTTTACTGACACAAAAGAGGCGATTAAGGTCAACATCGAAACCAAACGGCAGGCCCTTCAGGATTTGAAAAACGGTGGAACAATCATCGTTTTTCCATCTGGTGGTACAGCCACAGCTCCATGGGTCTTTGACACGGCCGTTGAGGGGGAGTGGAAGCTCTTCTCAGCCAAAATGATCCAGATGAGCAAAGCAACCGTGGTGCCCACCTATTTCCCCGGACAAAATAGCTTCCGTTTTCACTTAGCACACAAAATCAGCCGGTCTCTGCGCTATGCGTTTGTGGTCCACGAGATGTGGCGGCGCCGAAACAGCTCCGTTCGGGTTGAGATTGGTGACCCCATTCCGTTTGAGGAAATTGCGCACATCAAAAGCAAGCGGAAATTGCTGGCTCATATCCGCAATGAAGTTTTCTCTTTGAAAGACCGGCGAAAATTGTTTAAGCGGCGCAAAAAACAGCTTTAAATTCAAGTTTTTATGCAAAAAAGGCGATTGGCATTTTGAATGTCAATCGCCTTTTTTGTTATGAGTTGGAGATGCCTGCTTCTTGCAAGTTGTTTTCTAGAAATGATCAGCACGTTGTGGGGCTAATGCTATACGCTTTCGCTTGTCTAGGATTTGTGTGAGTGATTAGTATGACAATAATTATCGGCAGCGAGCTAAAGCTCATCGGCCATTAACGACGGCCTTCGGCCTGAATCGGGGCCTAAGGCCGTCGTTGGTAGCAGGAGGATTTATCCTCTTGCTGAATAAATACCGGAATTCTAGGATTTTTGCGATATGCGGCTTTTGATCAAACAAACTGCATGAGTCCAGATGGTTAAAAACAACCCCTTTTATGCGGGATAATGTGCTATTTGTTTTGCGCTGTTTTTGAAGGGTTCCAATCTAAAAAGTTCATGCTAGAATGTAAGGCCAGCCAAAAAAACAAAAATCCAGCGCGGTTGAAGCCGAGTTGGATGTGAGGCGATTTTAACGGCAGATTGGGACAATTTATTCTTATAAACCGCCTGACCAAAATAATTACCATCTACCCTATTAGCCATGCCCCTAAACGATACTTTTTTGCGTCACATCCCTGTCACGGGAATTTATCAAACTCTGTATGATTTCCAAGATTCATTTGGGGCATACATGGGTGAAAAAGGAACCCATCCGTGGAGTCAGGGGTTCCCACGCATCGATCAGCTACCCAGTGGCCCTGCCGTTCCAGAGACGGTCAGCATACCGGCCAAAGATTTGATGTACCCTAAGGCGCACGGGCTGCCCGATTTACGTGAGTCGATTGCACATTACTACAAGACGTTTTATGGCTCTGACATCACGGCTGACAACGTGATGATTTTTGCAGGCGGCCGCCCAGCCCTGATCGCTACCCTTCTCTTTTTAGACAACTCGATCACCGTCCGCATCGCCTCAACCGAATACACCCACTACTACGACATGCTCGAGCGGTTGGGCAAAACGTATAAACTGGTCCAAAGCGCTCCCATCAACGGCTTTTCCCCAACCCCGGCCGACTACGCCGGACTTTCGCTCGATGGGCCATCGCTCATGATGTTAAGCAACCCGTGCAACCCAACTGGACACACGCTGCACGGTGATGATCTAGCAGAACTGGTGCGGTTGGCGACTGAACAAGAGCGCTTAGGACTGCTCATTGACGAGGCGTATGAGATGTTCCACTCAGAGCCGGTGAGTGCACTGCAGCATATTCGCAACATCGATGAAACCAATATTTTTGTGATGGGTGCAGCCACCAAGGGGCTTCAGGCGCCCGGCATTCGGGTAGGATGGCTGATTGCCAGCCGAAAACACATTGAAATTTTAGGCAACTACTCTTCCTTTGGCTTGGGGGGTGTCAGCCACCCGGCCCAGCGGATGGCGGTCGAGCTGTTTAAACCCGGCCGGATCGATGGGGTGCGCCACGCTGTTCCCACATACTATGACAGCCAGCGGGAAAAATACGGTGAGGCATTTGAGAAGTTGGGGCTTGAGGTCCATACGGGCAGCGGCAGTTTTTATCACTGGTGTCGCTTGCGCGGTGGCATGACGGCCGCAGAGCTCAATCAGCGACTCTTCAAGGTGGGCGCGGCCATCATTGAAGGGCCAGACTGTGACATGGCCCGACCGGATGATGGATCTGATTTGGCTCCATTTTTCCGCTTTTCGTTTGGTCCTCAAACGCCAGACGACTTTGACAGTGATATTGAGATTATGAGACGTGTTTTAGATACATGATGCAAGATGCAAGTTCGCAAACTCAGTTATGAACATTTTTGAGTTTGTTAAAGTTGTTTCCAAAGTAAATAGCGGGCAGCGACTTTTACATCCTGCAACCTTTCAAACCCATGAAAACAACCATACTCCCTTCTAAAGAATTTGACACCGGCACCCGAACCGCTGCGGCCGAAATCCAAGCTAAGATGGTAGCGATTTTGGCTGAGGCGAAGCAAGTTGGTCTTTCCATTGGTCAGTTGATTGATGCGGCTAAGGCAGCAACCGCAAATGATACAGCCGAAACAACCATGGCCGGTCTGCATGATGCGGCCGTCATGCTCTTCATTCAGTGGCAGGCGGCTGTACAGGCAGGGGACACTCAGCAGACCTTGGCCTATGCTAGGCTAATCAATGGCATCACTCACAATGCGCGTCATCTCAACGAAAAGTTCAGAGTTGTTGACACAAGCCATCTTGACCAAATGGAAGCTGAGCTAGGGAGCGAAGTCTGCTTCAAGAATTTTAATCCGGAGTGCGTGGCTAAAATTATGCAGCGGGCGGCTGAAGCCCACACCCATGAAAAAGCTTGGATTTGGACAGTGCTGCCGACGTTTGCCAAGCAGCCATACGGCCGGATTCTGCTCAAGAAGGTTGACATTAAAGCGATCGGGCAGCCTCTGTTTGTGACACAGCCGTTCTTCCTATCAGGTCGTTCCACACTGTTCCATACACACGGGCAAAATTGGGCGTTTAGTCGGCCGCTAGGTGCGTGTGAAAGTGGCAACCTGCACCTCAACACTCTGTGGATGCCGC
>JBCCSO010000554.1:0-3936 GCA_039199965.1 Chloroflexota bacterium
CTGCGGAGAGCGAATCGCACCCGCGCAGAGGATTACCTCTTTGTTGGCGATGATTTCTTGAATTTCTTCTGCCTCGCTCCTGTAGACGCGCACCCCTTTGACGACCCCCTGTTTGAACAAAAGATTGAGCACATGAGCATCGGTTCGCACCGTCAAATTTGCACGATAGGCGGTAGGCTGGAAGTATTTTTCTGCAATCCCGTTTCGACGGCTGCCTGAAACCAAAAGCTGAGATGGGTTAGCTTGGTATCCATCCTGAATAAGTGACCCAGTTAGCTTGCGCCCGATGTCGCTGAGTGGTGATTGATAGAGCTCAAGAGCAGATTCCGCTTTCTCGATGATAGGGGCCATCTCTGCAGCCGACCATCCCGGCATCTCCCATCGGTTAAATGCTTCTACTTCCGGCGGCTGCCACTGACTGTAGCTCAGCCGATCTCCCCCACCGATGCCCAAGTGGGTCAATGTCGGCAACTTCCGGCCGCTAAGCCCCATTTGTGGCAGCGTCTGGTCGGTTTCATCAGCTGATTCAACCATCTGCTGCGCTTGGCTATACCAGTCAGAGGGTTTAGCAGACAGATTTTTTTGCTCACCCATTCCAGCGTCGAGCATTAGCACAGAGGTTTTTGTCGACTCACTCAGTCGATTGGCTAACACGCACCCGGCCACGCCCCCACCTACAATGATGTAATCATACATAGTTGAATGAAGAGTTTTGAAGGACGAGTGACGAGCTTATCCGCACCTCGTCCTTCGACATTCGTCACTCGCTAATCTCTTTGTTCGTATACAAATTGGCGCACCCGTGATGAAACGGCCGCCGGATCAACCTCACATCTTGCCTCACCCGTTTCAATGGCGCGACGGGCCACAGCCTCAGCCACAGCCGGAGCCACGGCAAAATCGGTTGATTTAGGGATGATGTAATTGTGGTCTAACTGATCATCTGTCACAAGTTTAGCAATGGCGTGGGCTGCGGCAATTTTCATTTCATCCGTAATATTTGCCACCTGTGCATCTAACGCTCCTCTAAATATTCCGGGAAAAACAAGCGAATTATTGACCTGATTGGGCATATCTGAGCGACCCGTAGCTACGATAGAGGCTCCAGCTTCTTTCGCAACTTCTGGCATCACCTCTGGAACGGGGTTCGCTAAGCCAAAGATAATCGGGTCTTTGGCCATACTCTTGATCATGGCAGGCTTCAAAATATTTGGAGCTGACACCCCAATAAAAACATCGCGCCCTTTGATCACCTTTTTCAGATCTCCCCTGATTCCATCCGGATTGGTCATTTCAGCCATTCGACGCTGCATCCAGTTGAGTCCCGAGTCGTCATGATGAAGCGCGCCTTGGCGGTCAACCATCACCATGTCTTCAACACCCAGCGCCATCAGCAGCTTGGTCGTGGCGATGCCAGCCGCCCCTGCTCCCGTCACGACCACGCGCAGCTCGGCCGGATTTTTACCTGTCAAACGACACGCATTCATAATGCCCGCCAGTACAACCACAGCCGTGCCGTGCTGATCATCATGGAAAACGGGGATATTCATTTCAGCCCGCAGCCGCTCTTCGATTTCGAAGCAGCGCGGTGCGCTGATATCTTCCAGATTGATGCCGCCAAACGTCGGCTCTAGTCGTTTGACCGTCTCAACAATTTCATCTACATCTTGTGTGTTTATACAGATTGGGAACGCCTCAACCCCTGCAAAGGTGTGGAAGAGAATTGCTTTCCCTTCCATGACCGGCATTGCGGCCCGGCTGCCGATGTTGCCCAATCCCAACACCGCGCTGCCGTCAGACACTACACCAACAAGGTTGCCACGGGCGGTCACACGGAACGATTCTGAGTGATCACGGGCGATCAGTTCGGCCGGTTCCATCGCTTCTGGCATCAGGTAAAACTGCTTCAGGATAAATTCATCTTTGACCGGAATATTCGAGCGGATTTCAAGCATCCCACGAAAGCGCTCGTGGAGTTCAAGAGACTCTTCCTGCACCGTCATCGGTTTTTCGCTCTTTGGCGGCACAGGGAACTGCCCCTCATACACAAACCGACGGGTTCGCTCAGAAATATCGGCCGGGGTGATTTTGTTATTTTTGTTGAGCCCCTCTTTCAAAATGACTTCAGCTACGGCCGCCGCTACCTTGGGTGCTACACGATAATCAATCACTTTGGGATAAATATAGTACGGATGCAGTTCATCACGCGGGATGCAGTCAGCAATGGCCTGCGCGGCTGCTAGCTGGGCTGACACGGGGAAACGCCATGCCTCAACATCAAGCAATCCACGAAAGACACCGGGCAGCACCGCGGTTACGTCCATATGATTGGGATAGGTCGAGTGAGCAGTAGCAATCACGGCCGCACCGTTGTTCTCTGCCTCACGTGGGGTCATCGCCATCGGTTCCCCAAACAGGAACATGATCGGCTTGTCGGCCATCTTTGTAACCGTTTTAGGCGAGATTTCGCCACGCACAAAACCTACGTAGGCATCAGCCCCTTCCATCATTTTGTCAAGCGGACCGTCTAGTGACTCCTCATTACTAACTTTCGCAATCTCCCACTTGGCCCAGTTCATGTTGTACGGCCGATAAAGGTAGATTGCTCCTTCACGGTCACATACAATGATGTTTCGTGCACCGTACTGGTGCAGGAGCATAGCCGTTCCCAATCCGGCCGCGCCCGCCCCGTTGATCACTATTTTCATAGTGCGCAGCTCTTTCTTCACCACGTGAGCCGCGTTGATTAGACCTGCCAGCACCCCAATTCCCACACCCTCCATATGATTGTTGATGATGGGAATTGTCAGGGCAAACTCCAGACGTCGCGTAGCAGAAATACACAGTGGTGCCACAACATCCTCTACACTGATCGCCCCAAACGTGGGGCTAAGCTGCAGGATGGTGTCTACCAATTCTCCTGTCCGGCTTGCCCGTATGGCAATCGGCAGGGCATCAACACCCGCAAAATTCTTCAGGATGACCGCCTTGCTTTCTAGAACGGGCAGGATGGCTTCTGGACCCACATCTCCCAAGCCATAGGCGGCTGATCCGTTTGACACAATCGCCACAAAGTTACCGCGACAGGTGACGTCAAAAGAACGGCTGGGCTCCCGCGCAATTTCAAGGCAGGGTTCTGCTACACCCGGTGAATAGACAAGGCTGAGAGCCGTGCTGTCTCGTACTTGTACTTTACTGCGTACGCTGACCAAGCCGCGGTAGAGGCGGCGATAGCGCATCGCTTCACTTTCTGATGAATCAACGCCGGGTAGTGAGTGGAGCATAACTGTTATTTCCTAATTTTTACTAGACTACAAAAAAAGTTGTTGCCAGAATCTTCTCACAGTCTGACAACAACTTGTGCAATCTTTATACTTTTTTTCTGTTTGCGAACTTGGTAGTAGGAACCCTTTTTTAGGGGGATGGTTACGGTAAATCGGTGATCAGTGGGCCAGTAGATCAGTATTTGTTGTTACTGACCCACCGAATAGTGACCCACTGTTCACAGGTTTTTACTTCAAGTTAGCAGCCCGACTGGTATCTTCCCAAGGAAGATCTAAGTCATCGCGGCCAAAGTGGCCGTAGGCTGCGGTTGGCTGGTAGATCGGCCGACGCAGGTCAAGATCACGAATGATTGCACCGGGGCGCAGGTCAAAGTTGTTGTTGATGATCTCAACAAGCTCTTCGTTTGACAGTTTGCTGGTGCCAAAGGTTTCAACGTTGATAGACATTGGTTTGGCTACACCAATCGCGTAAGCGACCTGAACCTCACAGCGATCAGCCAGTCCGGCCGCAACCAAGTTCTTCGCTACCCAGCGGGTGGCGTAAGCAGCACTGCGGTCTACTTTGGTGCAGTCTTTACCGCTGAACGCACCACCACCGTGACGGCCCATACCGCCGTAGGTGTCAACAATAATTTTCCGGCCGGTCAGCCCA
>JBCCSO010000555.1:0-3935 GCA_039199965.1 Chloroflexota bacterium
GTCAAACACACCGAATTGTCCCAAGCAAAATACTTTATCAGTCTGAACAGGGAGCATCCGGGTGTTAACCGTAACCGTATTCCCAGATTTAGAGCCCGACACATATTGGAGCAGACCCTGCCCGGGCAACCACACAAGCGGCGTGTCTGTTAGCAGAGATGGGTCAAGCCCACCGCTGATTAGATCGACAACGCTCAATGGCCGGGGTTCCATCCAAGAGGGGGCGGCTGTCTCGTCACCGGTTGAAACGCCATCAGCATCAGCTTCGGCCGATCGGGCTTGAGCCAAAATCATCACAAATAAGATTGCCACAGCGCCTAAAGCACTAAAAAGTAACAGGTAAGATATTTTCTTCGAGGTCACAGTCATACTTTTCTAAATCCTTGATTTTCTACACACAGCCCAAATAGAGACTTATAGCTTTTCAATTTTACAATCATAAAGAATTTGGGCTGCATCTTCCTTCCCGCAAATGTACCCCTTTTCAGGACAGAGTCACATATTCTGCTTGTCAGGATAATGTTAACCTAAGCTACAAGTAACTGTCCGGATGGCATTTAGAGAACGCTGATAGTGCCACCCACTGTGTTGAGACACTCGAACAATTACAGCTACACAACAAAAAAGGCCACCATAATGGTGACCTTTCTAGCGGAGCGGACAGGATTCGAACCTGCGTGCCCTTGCGGGCTCTCGCGTTCCAAGCGAGCGCACTAGACCAACTATGCGACCGCTCCAGAGAGTTCCGGCAGACCGATTTGGATGGACATGGATTATAAAAGATTTAGTCGAAAAGTGAAGGATTTCAGCATTTTTTTACCACATTAATTGAGTCCACTGAAAAAAGGTGTTTTCGAGACCTGACAGGTTTAAAAATCTGCCTCTCAGCGCAGGAAACAACGGTCATAGAAACCTGTCAGGTCTTTTTTCAGCAGAGTCATTAATTCTAAACCTCTATCAGTCAAACCTCTGATATGGATGACTGTAATTTGAAAGTGCAAGAAACTTGGCACAATATCTTCAAATATCAAGAGTTAGCGGCAACTTGGGTTACTACAACAACCGCTTACCCCCCTGCATCACACAGCTAAAAATCGGAGGCTAGTCAATTCCACTCACAAAAACGACAGCTTATTTTCGTACTGTGAAAACTATAAGGAATGATAATCATGGTTAAAAAAGTATTGTGCTCAGTCTTCCTCGTTTTATTGGTATTCTCAACGCTACTTTATGCCTCACCCGGCAAAGCGGGTGAAAGATTCCTCTAGTCTGCGTGCAAAAGGCCCCTTTCCTCTCAAGAGGATAAAGAATGGTTTGCCACCAGCTTTCTGAACTATCCCACTACAGGGTTCGAAGGCCCAGATTACGGCGCAGGCTTTTCGATGTACGTAGCAGCTTGACCAATGCAGCAAATTTATCCCGGACCTAGCTATCAAAGCCGTTTTAGGCGATGGCAGCGTCATAACCTATTCTTGGTATCGCTTTGTAGATCAACCAGCCATCCTTTACTGAGGTTTCGCAGAGGCAGACCGTCAAGCGATGCAGGCCCCCTTCGAAGAAATTCAGCGCAATTAGGGTAAAGATCAAGATTACTTGATGCCACCAACAGTAGGCAAATTGGCAGAGCTTGATCCCAATATTGTTGTTAGACCGCCTAACAGGCTAGAAATAGGTTACGTGACAAACGTGACCAAACAAGAAAAAGCAATGGGGGCTTTTTGCCATTGCTGATTCGGTAGGAAATTGTGCGAGAGACTGGCAGTTTGCCAATCAAGTATTGTCTGGTGAACTACCAGTGCTTCGCCAAACTTCTTTTGTCGGGTGATGATTTCCAAAAGGCGAAGCTTTAAGTGTTTGTCCCAATTTGGAACCAGACAGTATTTGTTTGGTCAAACACTAGAGCCATTAATAATATTCGACCAGATTCTTCTCGTCGTGCCTAACTTGAAGTATAGTATTTAAATAAACTAAGCAGAAATTAAGAGCGTTAAACGTATCATCAGTTGGTAATTTGATTCGTTTTTCAAATCAAAAGTATAGAGGCATTTATGGATGAACAAATGTTTATCGCTATCATTCTGGGGTTGGGTCTAAACCTTATCTTATGGGCTTATGGTACTTGGACAGGGTTAAGTTGGTTCAGATTTTTTAAAGAAAATTACCTCCTCCCGTTTTTTCTTTTCATCTGTGGCATTTTTACTGGATACGTGAATGGTGAAACTTTCGGCTCATCTCTTTTATTCGGGCTGACAGTAGCGATCTTGATTAGTCTGATGTTTGGCTTAAGGCTTTACTCTGAGTTTGGTGTGTACAAACCCAAGGTATCACTTAGTTTGCAGGGAATCTTCGGCCAACCGTCTAGATCTTAGCAAACGTACATCACTGAGCAAGCCTACCTATTTTCCAAAGCCTACAACGTTCACTCTATATTTTTTGAAACCAAATCTTATACAGGCTCGTATGGTTAAGAAATTTCACGATACGGTCCGATCTGTACGTCAAGAAAGACTAAGCATGGTGGCACTTAAACATTGTACTCAACAGGCTCCGGGTCCCGTCTATCATGGAGGTAATTCATTATGACGAGCAAAAGAAGCTTTCGTATGTTGCTAAGCCTATTCATTGCATTAAGCATTTTTGGGGTGCTAGCAAATCTTTTTTTCCCCAATGAAGTGATCGGTAATGTATATCCCGGTATTGATTTCGATCAGAATGCATTTGAATTTTTATATTTAACAGTGTATTCGTACTCAACCATGCTTCTGTTAATCGTGTCGTTTGTAGGGCTGTTTATGTTTAAGCGTTGGGCAAGAGACTTATTTGTTGCTTATTTCCTTATTAGCATCCCTTCTTACTTCCTTTTCGATTTTCCCTACACAGCAACCGGTATCACGCAGTTATTAGACAACCTATCGTGGGTCATGATTGGATTCCTAATCGCGGTTATGTATCTGGCTCCTGTGAAAAAATTCTTTTTTGATAAAGATGTAGAGCATACAAATTTAGCCAATGAAGGATTTTAAGAATTTATGCAGTTCTTGAATTTTATTGGACTGTACCCGTTTGGCTACAAAGGTGTCACAAAATCAGGGAATTTAAAGATATGGATTAAAATCTTACTCACCAAATAATTTCCTGATTTTTCTGCCACGGCCGTTATGTACAAATATAAATTCAAACACAATCAGGCTAATGAACAACAGATACCAAATATAAAATCCGCTGCCAAGATCGCGATGGTAAAAGGGACCAACAGGCCCAAAGCTGAGTCTATCAAAAGTAAGGAAAAGGGTTGCGACCAAAAATCCTATGATTGCGCTGTTGAGTGAGGCCCTGTGAAAGGAAAATAGGTGCAACAGTGAGGCGAAAAGCCAAATGGGATTGGCAAACCAAGCGCAAGCGATTCTAAACTTGGTAAAGTCGCCTGAAAATAGCGGAATAGGCCAAAAAATAAATGCGCCCCACCCATCTACACCATTTTCAAATACAGGTAAGAATAGGCTGGCCGAAAAGAGCAACAGACAAAAAATAAAAAACAAAACGGTTGGTATTGAAATTTGAATATGGTTTTTTGAAAAAGATTTCATCTGTACTTTTTTCTTTGGCAAAGTTTTTAGAGTCCCTTATACCTTCAGCAAGTTCACAAGGTTTTTTAAAGATGAAATCAATTGTAGTTATTCTGGTTCACCTAAATGTCTCAGATAGTTATTTTTTTGCCTCATAAGAAATCGGGTTAACAGCAATAGAAATTCATCGCCTAGCCATAATCGATTTAATGGGAGGTGCGCCACATTGGTAAAGTAAGCTGGCTCATCAAGCGACACCAACGTCTATGGATTGACATACTCAAAAATTTAGATGCTATCTACGCATTAAGAAAAGACAAAATGTGATTCATCACCTCGTTTTGTTTTAATATGCGCCGATGGCCAAAA
>JBCCSO010000556.1:0-3929 GCA_039199965.1 Chloroflexota bacterium
ATTAGCATGCCTGAAAGGCAGCATGACGCTTGAATCGGGTAAGAACGCAACAGCTTGACCAATCAAATAATTTATATTTAGGCCATTGATAGTTGATAAAATGAAAGTTGAAGCGTTTTATCAACCGCTCATTTCATCAACTATCAATAAATAAACTTTCATCTCATCAAAAAACATGACTCTTTCAGCACCCGTGCTACACACAAAATTTGATAATCGCTTTGTTGATCAGCTTCCGGCCGATCCCAAAATTACAAAGCGGCCGCGGCAGGTATATGAAGCCGCTTATTCTAGGGTTGAACCAACCCCAGTTTCTGGTCCACAACTTGTGGCCCATTCGGCCGAAGTAGCTGAGATTTTAGATTTCAACCCTGAATTCACCCAATCTGATGAATTTGTGCAGGTCTTCTCCGGCAACAAACTGATGGACGGCATGGACCCATACGCCATGTGCTACGGCGGACATCAGTTTGGCAACTGGGCCGGGCAGCTAGGTGATGGCCGGGCGATCAATCTGGGCGAACTGGTCAATGAAAAAGGGGAACACTGGACGCTCCAGTTAAAAGGGGCGGGTTTGACCCCTTATTCGCGCACGGCCGACGGTTTGGCCGTTTTACGCTCATCGATACGTGAGTTTTTATGCAGCGAAGCGATGTTCCACTTAGGTGTCCCCACAACCCGCGCTTTGAGCTTAGTGACCACGGGTGAAAAAGTGGTGCGCGATATGTTCTACAATGGCAATCCGGCCCCAGAAAATGGGGCGATTGTGTGTCGTGTGGCCCCATCGTTTACCCGCTTTGGCAACTTCCAAATTTTTGCGGCTCGCCAAGATTTAGATAATCTGAAAAAGTTAGTTGATCACACGATCACGGCCGATTTTCCGCACTTAGGAGAACCTTCAAAAGAGGTTTACGTCGAATGGATTCGTGAGATCGCGACGCGCACGGCCGACATGATAATCCACTGGATGCGGGTTGGCTTTGTGCACGGGGTGATGAACACTGACAACATGTCAATTTTGGGGCTGACAATCGACTATGGCCCCTACGGCTGGCTTGAAGATTACGATCCCAATTGGACTCCAAACACGACAGACGCAAACTTTAAGCGATATCGCTTTGGCAACCAGCCCCATATCGGGATGTGGAACTTGGTGCAGTTGGCCAACGCTATAGTTCCATTGATTGGTGAAGCTGAGCCCCTGCAAGAAGCCATCGACCTGTACGGTGAACGTTTCGGCAACGAGTATTCAGCCATGATGGCACGCAAGCTGGGCTTTAAAGAATACGTGGCTGAAACCGATGAGCCTCTATTGCAAGAGCTGCAGCGCGTATTGATGGAAGCTGAAACCGATTACATCATCTTCTTCCGCAACTTGGCGAATTTGCCTGTTGGCAACGGCCCGGCCGATCGGAGTGACGATGAGTGGATTGCTCCTTTGCTAGACGCATACTATCTCCCTAAACAGCTAGAAATTGGCATCAAAGAAGAAGTGGTTGCATGGTTGAAGAAGTACGCGGCCCGTGTTCAGGCGGACGGAACACCAGACGCTGAACGTAAAGCGGGGATGGATCGCGAAAACCCGAAATATGTGCTGCGGAACTATATGGCACAGCTCGCCATTGATGCGGCCGATGAAGGCGATAATTCCGTTGTGCTTGAACTGCTTGAACTGTTGCGTAGGCCGTATGATGAGCAGCCGGAAAATGAAAAATGGTTCGCTAAACGGCCGGAATGGGCCAGACACCGGCCGGGCTGTTCAATGCTGTCTTGCAGTAGTTGATAAAATGAAAGTTGATAGGATGAAAGTTGATGAGACGGTTCAACTCTCATCCTATGATTTCATCAACTCTCAATCTTCATGTAACTTTCGCGCCAGCCGGTGTCGCTATCGGCCGACCACGCAAATGGGGCCTGTACCGTTGTTCGAGGGAACGCTGCTTGTTCAAGCAAAGCCAGCGCAATTTCTAGGATGGCAGCCTGCATAGTCACATCGTTTGGCTTACCGCACGGATTCCCCAACGGAAAATCAGTGAACAGAAAACGAGCCACGCCGCACTGCTCCGTAATGTCGCGCGCTGAGCCGATGACTACGGTCGGTATTCCGTTGCTCTCAAGATGGCGGCTGGTCAGACCCACGGTCTGGTGGCAGACCGGTCACAACGGCACCAAGACAACCGCATCTACCTGATCTTCTTGACACATTTTGAGGATGGTGGGTGCATCTTCCGTATTGGTTTGCCTTTGACTAAAGGTGGTTGGGACCCCGAAAAATCTGGGACTGACGGTGCCTATCCTGCCAGACTCAGCGGCCGCGTTGAGCTCTGCAAGAGGCAAGTAGCTGCCTACATCATCAGTGTGAGTAGCGGTTTTGTGCCATGATAGATGGTAGGTAAATAGCTTTTTAGGGATGGGGTCACTAGCGGCCGACCAAACTTTGCGATCTGTGCCGCCTGCCTCATCAGGCGCGGCCGTGGTCACAACCGCGATGCGGCACTCGCTTAGCAGCTTTGTGAGTTTGGCAAATGGTGCATCTGTGTGGCTGGCCCAGCGATAGGGATTGCCGAACCCTTTGTTGAGGTAGAACTCACGAGATTTGTCGATATAGCTGACCGCAATGCGGTGGGTGGGAGTAAATTGGGACATGGGATTATTCGAGAGTTGATAAGATGAAAGTTGATGAAGTGCGTTCAACCCTCATCTTATCATCTTATCAATTTTCAACTCTCAGTATCTTTTGGTTTTCTGGCTTGTCTAAAAATTCATCCCATTCAAGGAAGTAGCCGTCTGGATCGTAGCCAACAAAGATTTTAACCATGCCGCTCTCATCGGTGATTTCTGGGGTGCGGAGTTCAAATCCGGCCGTGTTTTTAGCTTTTTCAAACCAGCTCTCCACATCTTGGGTTAAGAAGGAAATTGTGACTCGTGCTGAATCAGTAACTTTGTGCAGCCCTTTTGCCCCGTCTACTAGTCCAATCAAGCTTGAGGGTGAGATTTGGTAGAGCTTGGCCCAACCTTGGTCACAGATCATTTCGACTCCCAGAAGCTGCTCGTAAAAGGTTTGGACGGCGGGTAAATCTGTGTAGTAGAGCCACTGCACCGTGGCACGGATGCCTAAGTTAGACGGCCGATTCTGGCTAAATGTTGGTTTAATCGCATTAACCACTGGCAATAGTTTTTCATTTTCATCATGGGGATTAAATACTTCGAACTCTAAAAAGTACCCTTCTGGATCAAGGGCGACAAAACCACCATGTCCACTTCCTTCTTTAACGGTGTACGGCCGTTCAATGGTGACTCCTGACTCTTGTAGATATGCGTACCATTCTGCCACCTCGTCGGTCACCATGGCGATGGTCGTTGTTTGCGGTTCAGCAAGCGTGTGCATTCCTTTCTCCACATCGACTAAGGTGATGAATGAACTTTGGCAAATGCGCATGATTTTGGCGAAGCCGTAGTCGGCCGCTAGTTCAAAGCCGAGTGTATTTTGATAAAAGTCGAGCGCTTTATCTAGATCTGCGTAGTAATAAAAAACATTGCTAGCATAAATTGATAATGTTTGAGTCATCCTTTTCCTCTTTTTGCTTATGTTTGCACGGAGCACTGAGCTTGTCGAAGTGCGTTATTGTTGAATTCGGTAGACTTTTGAATCGTAAATCTACAATCGTAAATCGTCAATTATTACAGCCTAGTTAAGTGATCTGCTAACAAACGGAATCCGATCTACACTGATCGTTGAATACAAGGCTGAAAGGCCGTTGTAAATAGCCGCGATCTTTAGATCGATGGCGATTGGCATAAAGATTTTTGAACAAATTCTTGAAATGGAGGTGTTATGAGATACCTAATACGCATCGGGGTCTTGGCTTTGATGGCATTTGCTGTTGTGGCTTGCCAATCTCCCGATGTCCCTGAAGTTTCTGAAGCAG
>JBCCSO010000557.1:0-3922 GCA_039199965.1 Chloroflexota bacterium
AAGCCGTGGAGCCGTTTACTGCATCATTCTTGACCATTACAGCGACCTGATCGCTCGTGCGATGCGCGAAATTGCAAACGCAGCAGATGGTGCCGTTTTGATCCACTGCCATTCGGGCAAAGACCGAACCGGGACAATCTGTGGGCTGCTGCTAAAGCTCGCAGGCGTAAACGATAAGGTGATTGCGGCCGATTATGCTGAAAGCCAGACAAGGCTCTGGTCTGTGTATGAAAAGGCCGTTGAGGAAGCTGGTGGTCCAGAAAACGTAAACTTCTGGAGCCGGCCAACCGTCACGGCTCAGATGATGCACATGATGCTTGATCACGTTACAAATGAGTATGGTGATGTTGAAGCTTACCTAACCAAAGCTGGTTTAACTCCCAATGAAATCGAGAAGATTAAGATGCGCTTACGCTAGTCAATATTCCTTGTCAATCGGCTAGAATATGAGGCATGGCAAAAATCAAAGTAGGGCAAATTGCACCTGACCTCAAACTCATGACGAAAGAGGAAGAGCCAATTCAACTGTCGCAAGCGTGGGGAAACGGCCGGAACGTACTGATTATTTTTTTGCGGCACTTAGCTTGACTCCCTTGACAAGAACATGTGGCACAGGTTGTGCCATTCGCAGAAGAAATTAATAGCCTTAATACTGATATTTTAGCAGTCTCGTTTGGCACCCCTTACTGGGCCAATGTGTGGCTTGAAGAAACGGAGGCTCCGTTCCCGATCTGGCTTGACCCTGAAAAAGAGAGCTATGAAGTGTACGGGATGATCACATCAAAATGGGCGGCGTGGGGACCATCAAATTTATGGTTTTATGCCAAGGCTTTTTTGAGAGGGGAGAAGACAAAGGGGGACCGCGGTGAAACCGGGCAAATGGGAGGCAATTTTATTATCGACAAGGATGGAATTGTGCGCTTTGCTTACCCCAGTAAGAACCCAGCCGATCGGCCGGAAGTGGCGAAGATGATGCAGGTCCTGAGAGAGTTAGAGAGAAGAGGGTAGAGACAGAGATTTCTGTGCACATCTGTCCCTATCTCGTGTCCCTATCAAGCAATATTCTATTCGTCTTCTTTGCCTAATTTGTAGCCGATCATAGCGGCCGACAAGCCGGTACCAAAGGCCAAGAAGCTTACGCACAGTACGAAGACCACTAAGATCAAAATGCCTGTGACAACCCATCCGCCCACAGCCATATCAACGGCCGCCTCGTCATCTTGCGCAAAAGCAACAACGGGCAAAACAAAAGTGGCAAACACAGCCAACAAAGCAATAAATTTGCGATTCAAAAGGTTTTTCATTTGAAAATCTCCACGAATTCAGGTGAGATCCTAATTATAACAGTCGGCTGATGCGGGCCAAAGAATTCATACAGTAAGGCGATCTATCCTACAGCCCCTGTAATAATTCCAAACCAAATCATCCCCCAGACATTGATCAAAACGCTAACTACGATCAAGCTTTTAAATACCCAACCCAAACGCTCACCAGCCGTGATCGCCAGCAGCAGCATCAGGATCATCATAAAGTCCAAGCTGAACCGATACCCAAACTGCCACCATCCGGTGTTGTAGTAAGTTAAAAGCGGAACCAAAATGAGGGCTAATGAAGCAATAGCACCTGCATACAGCCAATCTCTTCGGCCGCGCCACAGCAAAACGAGAAAAACCGGTGTTGTCAGAAAAATGCTCATCCCTTGGCGATTAGGCCAGAAGCCATCTAGCTCTCCCTCACCGTTTAGTTCAGGGGGTGCCCACAACAGTGCGCGCAGGTTGCGCGGCACGAAAAACGGATTGAACTGGCCGTAGGTGTCCAAATCATCCTGCAGAAATGGGTCAACATTCTGGGATGTATATCCAAAGTCCAAAGGATCTTCAAAACGAGTGAAGTTGTACCAAAGCAGAGACCCCACGGCGACAAGCAAAGGCAGCGTAATCCACGCTGTGTGCTTGATCAGATTCGAAAACCGGTCGCTATCTTCTCGGCCGTGCCACCAAATAGCCAGTAGCAGCAGGCCAAGTAGTGCAATGTGCGGCCGGGCCAGCATCGCCAAGGCAAGCGCTAGCCCAATCAAAATCGGATGGCGTTTAGCAAGGGCTAGCCAAACTGACAAGGCAGCAAACGTATAGGTCGCAATTTGTGCTAAAAACCAGACAGAGCCTTGCAAGGCCATGTACAAATGAACCGTTCCCAGCCCAAACAAAACCGTTAGCCAAATCACATCACCGCGATTGATTTTAGTCCACCCTCTTTTCGCCGTCTGCACCAGAATGCCATAAGTCATCAACACGTTGAACGCAGACAGAATGATGGAAAATAAAACGGTGTCGGCCGTTTCAGCCCCTGTCCACCACATATATGGCACAAGCAACAGCGCAGGCAAAGGTGGAAATGGAACATACCATTTAAGACCGAAAAAGGTCAGATCCGCTTTGATGTCACTCTGGATATAAAGCTCACCCCGCAGAAAAGCGGCCGCCAATTTGTCAAAATAAGCAAATGGATTTTCGTAGGTCCCCGCCAAAAGAAATGTAGCAAGCCCCCAATAGGTTACAAATGCAGCGATCAAAACTAACAGATAGCTTGACCAGTGAAAGGAGGAACGCTGATCCATCTTTAGTATGAAGTAATCAGTATAAAGTGTGAAGTGGTTTGCTCGCTCCACACTTTATACTTCAAACTTATCACTTCTTACTGTCTACTGATACTCTGGCAGCCAATCACCGTGAGCTTCGATCATTTCATCAACCATGCTCCAAATCTGTTCGAGCGAAAGCTCGGCCGCAGTGTGTGGGTCAAGCATTGCCGCGTGGTAAATGTGCTCACGCTTACGCGTTAGAGCCGCCTCAACTGTGAGCTCTTGTGGTCCAATATTGGTTTGCATCAACCGGGCTAGCTGCGGTGGAATCTTGCCGATCTTAACCGGCTGAATGCCGTTCTTGTCAACCAAGCAAGGGACCTCGACAGGTACACCATCCGGCAAGTTGTCAATAATGCCATCATTTGGCACGTTGCCATAAATGCGAATCGGTTTGCCGGTCTCCATCGCATGAATGATGTGCGAGCCATACTCCACACTGTCCTCCAAAGGCAATGGCTTGGTCAAATCTTCCAGGTCCTTACGCGCATTGTGCCATTCTGCGATCAAGTTCTCACACCGCCAAATGTACTCATCAATCGGGATATTAAATTCCTCAAGCAAATCATCACGCCCGTCCTTAATGAAAAACGGCACATATTCGCTGAAGTGCTCGCTACTTTCGGTCACAAAGTAGCCCAAACGCTTGAACATTTCATATCGCACGTGGTCGGTCATCCGGCCGAAGCGTTTTGGCCAATCCCCAGACTTCTCAAACACAGCCATTGTTTCATGTAGCTTCGGATACATGTTTTTCCCTTCATGCTCCAGCTTGAGGAAAAAGGCCATGTGATTGATACCCGCCACAACGTAATTGAGCTCATCCCGTGGAATCCCCATATCGTCAGCTAAGTCATGAGCCGTGTGGGGCACACTGTGGCATAAACCAACCGTTTTGATTGATGTGGCCCGATCAATCGCCCAGCAGTTCATCACCATCGGATTAACATACTGCAGCAGCGTAGCATCTGGACACAGCTCTTCCATGTCTCGGCAGATGTCTAACAGCACAGGGATGGTGCGCAGCGAACGCATAATCCCACCAATACCCAAGGTGTCTGCAATGGTCTGCTTCAGCCCATATTTTTTAGGAATTTCAAAGTCAATCACCGTGCCGGGTTTATAGCCCGCTACTTGAATCATGGTGATGACATAGTCAGCCCCTTCAAGTGCCTCGCGCCGATTCAGGGTTGCTTTAATAATTGGCTTCGCCTCAAACATCTCGGCTACTTTATGCGCCACAATTTCAGAGGTTTTTAAGCGCTCTTCATCAATATCATG
>JBCCSO010000558.1:0-3911 GCA_039199965.1 Chloroflexota bacterium
ACCGGCCGACACGGAGGTGGCGCAGTTGTTTGGAACCATGAGATCTACGCAGCGGCCGGTTCAAGTCAGCAGGGTGAGTCTGAGATCAACTCTCAGGAGAAGCTGGCGCTAGCGGCCGCCACACCGTACGTGGTAGATCCTCCAGCCCCCACATCAACCCCTACACCAGTTTCTTCCGCAACGCCAGAACCAACCCCAACGGCGACGCCCATTGTTGTACCCACGGCCGACCCCAATGAAGAACTGCCCGTAATCACAGTTGAGGATGTGACCGTTGCTGAAGGGGATACATCTGACACAGCCGTGGAAGTTGTGATTTCAATTGATAAGGCGTTTGGTGTTCCGGTTGTCGTGAACTATCAGACGACTGATGGTACAGCTGTAAGTCAACCGCTAACCGGCCGGGATTACGTTCCGGCCTCTGGCTCAATCGTTATTCCCGCGGGCGAACAATCGTTTACGCTTGAGCTAACAGTAGTTGGTGACGAAACAGAGGAAGCTGATGAAACCTTCCGCTTGACCCTGTCACAGCCGCAAAATGCCACAATAGGTGATAGCAAAGCGATCATCACTATTACGAACGATGATGCCGATCAAACCGTTGGTCAGATGGACAACGTGATCTATTTACCATTAGTCACACAACCATAAACAAAACGGCCGCTTGACGAAAAATCAAGCGGCCGATCAAATTATTCTCGAGGGATTTTACGTGTTGCCAGCAAAACAGGCCTATTCGGGCTCATATCCACCATTTTTGACAAGCTGACCCAGACGCTTCGCCGGATACTCTGACTCGATCTTTGCCACCAGCGCATCAAGGAATTCGTTCGTATCTCCCTCAATTTCAATCCAGTCGCCCGGTTTCCACTGAGCCAAATAAACATCCGTATCGGTATCACCTGATTTCATAGATGCCGCGTCGATAACCTGCATAAAGCGGTCTGATAGCGCGCGTGACACGCGTTTCCGGCCGACTTTTCCTTTAACTTGACTGGGGATGTCTCTCCAGTAAATGATTTGCACTTTACCACTCATGGGGTTGTTTCCTGTTCGCTTTTAGAATTTTTACGATTTATTGAAATCGTGAGCAATATTTTCTGAGAGACCTGCGAGGTTTGTCAAACCTCACAGGTCCATAAATCCTTAACCTAATGCAGCTTTTACAATTGCTTGAGCCTCTTCAAGTATGGAATCAAGGTGGTCTTGTCCTTTGAAGCTTTCTGCATAAATCTTGTAGATATCTTCGGTCCCAGACGGCCGGGCCGCAAACCAGCCGTTCTCAGTGGTCACTTTCAATCCACCAATCGCTGCGTCATTTGCGGGAGCTTTGGTCATTTTGGCCGTGATCGCTTCACCCGCCAATTCCGTTGCCGCAACTTGCTCAGGCGAGAGCTTCTTTAAAATCGCTTTCTCTTCAAACGATGCAGGAGCACTAATGCGATTGTAAATCGGAGAGCCAAACTGCGTTTCAAGCGCCTTGTAGTGTTCACCCGGATCTTTACCCGTAACCGCCACAATTTCGGCCGCCAGCAAATCTAGAATGATGCCGTCTTTGTCAGTCGTCCACACGGTACCATCCGTGCGCAAAAATGAAGCCCCAGCTGACTCCTCACCACCGAAACCGTAAGAGCCATCAACTAAGCCATCTACAAACCACTTAAACCCAACCGGCACTTCTGCTAATGTCCGCCCCAAGTTAGCCGCAACCCGATCAATCATGCTGCTTGACACCAGCGTCTTGCCAATGGCTGCATCGGCCGACCAGTCCGGCCGGTTTTGAAACAGGTAATCGATGGCAACCGCCAAATAATGATTGGGGTTCAACAGGCCAGAACTGCGCGTTACAATGCCGTGCCGGTCATAGTCTGGGTCATTGCCAAACGCAATATCAAACTGATCTTTGAGGCTGATGAGGCTCGCCATCGCATAGGGAGACGAGCAATCCATCCGGATTTTCCCATCTTTATCAATTGTCATGAAGCTGAATGTTTGGTCCACCCGTTTATTAACCACTTCCAGATTCAGACCATACATCTCTGCCATTGGCTCCCAGTAGGCCAATCCGGCCCCACCCATCGGGTCCACACCGATTTTCAACCCCGCGGCCGCAATTGCTTCCATATTGACCACATTTTTCAAATCTGAAATGTAGGGTGTAATGTAGTCGTACTCATGAGTTGTGTCGGCCGCCATTGCTTGCTCAAACGGAGTGCGTTTCACGTCTGCCAAATTGTTGGCCAAAATCTCATTGGCCCTGTCCTGAATTTTTCCCGTTGTGGCAGAATCGGCCGGACCGGCGCTGGGCGGATTGTATTTGAAGCCCCCATCGTCTGGCGGGTTGTGGGATGGGGTGATGATAACCCCATCAGCCAAGCCGGATTTACGCCCTGCGTTGTAGGTCAAGATGGCGTGTGACACAACCGGGGTTGGGGTATAGCCCAATCCGATTTGGATCATGACGGTGACTCCATTGGCCGCAAATACCTCAACGGCTGAAACCAACGCGGCCTCTGAAAGCGCATGGGTGTCCATACCCAAGTACAGGGGACCATCAATTCCGGCCGCTGCACGATACTCAACAATCGCTTGGCTGATGGCTAAGATATGACCTTCGGTAAAGTTGTTCTTTAATGAAGAACCGCGATGCCCCGATGTACCAAACGCCACGCGTTCGGCCGGGTTTTCTAGATTAGGCTTGCGTGTGTAGTAGGCTGACATCAAACGGGGAATATTTGGAACCAGTTCAGCGGGGACCGGTTTTCCGGCCAAGGGATGTAGAGACATATTGTTTTTAAATTTTTATGCTTGTAATTGGTAAAAGAGAGGCTTGGGGGCAATCTTATGATAACTATCTTACCAGCAGAATTGCATGAAATCATGACATATTTGATCTGACCTTTCACCATTGGGAATATGTGGGTTTTTGAAACCCAAAAAACTTTATAAAACTCTGGCAAAATTTCATCAAATCAGTATTGACTTTGCAGAATCAGCTATATATACTTCTGACCTGCATGAGCCTGGCGATTGGTTTCCCGACTCTGCCAGAATCTAAGCAGAGAGAATAGCAGTAGGCAAAAGCCCTTCCGAATTTAAAATCAAATACAATTCTGAAAAGCTTCGCCGACGTAGCTCAATTGGCAGAGCAACGCTCTTGTAAAGCGTAGGTTAAGGGTTCGAGTCCCTTCGTCGGCTTGTAACCTTAACTCTTCTGGGTCAGTGTCCCGAGTGGCAAAGGGGGCGGACTGTAAATCCGCTGGCGTAAGCCTTCGCAGGTTCGAGTCCTGCCTGGCCCACCTTAATATTAGTTGCAGAGAGTTTACCTAACAGATTCTACGTCTTGGTAAAAATCGAAGACGCCCTCGTAGCTCAGGGGCAGAGCGCATTCTTGGTAAGAATGAGGTCATGGGTTCAATTCCCATCGAGGGCTTAATTTCTCTTCACTAATTGCAAGGGTTTGAGTGAGGCTACACCTTTCGATATTTCAATTAAGAAATCACCCCAAATTTACAGACAACATGTGAGGATAGACTGGTATGGGTAAAGAAAAATTTGAACGCGGCAAGCCGCATGCAAACATTGGCACAATTGGACACGTAGACCACGGTAAAACCACCCTGACTGCGGCCATTACAAAAACACAGGCTCTACAGGGCTTTGCAGACTTCTCACGCTTTGATCAAATCGACAACGCGCCAGAAGAAAAAGCACGTGGTATCACCATTGCGATTTCACACGTTGAATACGAAACAGAAAATCGCCACTACGCTCACGTAGACTGCCCCGGTCACCGCGACTACATTAAAAACATGATCACCGGTGCGGCTCAAATGGACGGCGCCATCTTGGTTGTCTCTGCACCAGACGGTCCGATGCCGCAAACTCGCGAACACGTTTTGCTGGCACGT
>JBCCSO010000559.1:0-3899 GCA_039199965.1 Chloroflexota bacterium
CAACTTAAGGACCATTGGTAAAGTTGGATAGTAAGAATGAGGGTTAAAAAATGAGCTCAGAAAAGTTTGATGTCTTGATCGTTGGAGCTGGTATTTCGGGGATTAGTTCAGCCTATCATCTTCAGGAAAACTGCCCCAGTAAAAGCTACGTCATTCTTGAGGGACGTGATGCGATTGGGGGTACGTGGGACCTTTTTCGCTATCCGGGTATTCGCTCAGATAGCGACATGTACACGCTAGGATACAAATTTAAACCTTGGCTCAAGGGAACTGTTCTGGCAGAAGGGGCTGTAATCAAAGAGTATGTCGAGGAAGCGGCGGCCGAAAGCGACATCACCCAAAACATCCGATTTGGACACCGGGTGGTGAGCGCTGCATGGTCAAGCGAAAACAACATGTGGACAGTTGAGGCTGTGCGCAAAGACACAAACCAGACCGTTTATTTCGAGTGCAATATGCTGCTGATGTGCTCTGGCTATTACAAATACAAAGAAGGGTATACGCCTGACTTTGAGGGGATGGATGACTTTCAGGGTGAAATCGTCCATCCACAGAAATGGCCTGAAACGCTAGATCACACAAACAAAAAAGTGGTGGTGATCGGTTCAGGGGCTACGGCCGCTTCCATCGTGCCCGCCATCGCGGCCGATGTAGAGCATGTGACCATGCTTCAGCGTTCGCCAACGTACTATTTCTCCACCCCGGAGTCTGATGGCATCGCAAACTTTCTGCTCCGATGGCTGCCGGAAAAAACCGCCTACCGTCTCATCCGCTGGCGGAACATCTTTTTTACAGATTTTGCGTTCAAAAGGGCACGAAACAAGCCGGGAAAGATTAAAACCCAGCTGCTCGATCAGGCAAAAGAATACTTGGGTGAAGACTATGACATAGATACCCACTTCACCCCCCGCTACAACCCTTGGGATCAACGACTCTGCCTGCTGCCAGATGGGGACCTGTTTCAAGCGATCAACTCTGGCAAAGCCTCTGTGACAACGGATCACATCGACCGATTTACTGAAAACGGTATTCAACTGCAGTCTGGCGAGCTTCTTGAAGCAGACATTATCGTGACGGCTACTGGGCTAAATTTGCGGTTCTTGGGGGGTGTTCAGTTTGCAGTAGACGGTGAGCCGGTTGAATTTAGTGAGGAGCTTACCTACATGGGTGTGATGGTGTCCAACGTGCCGAATCTGATCTATACCTTTGGCTACATCAATGCATCTTGGACGCTGCGGGCTGATTTGGTGGCTGAATTTTCTTGCAATGTGATCAATCACATGGATCAGAGTGGAAACCATCAGTGCACGCCACAATTGCGGCCGGAAGACGAAACGATGGAACGCAGTTCGGTCTTCAAAGACTACTCATCCGGGTATTTTGCGCGGGGCTGGCATCTGTTTCCCCGACAGGGAACTCATGCTCCTTGGATTGCGCCGCAAGATTACTTAATGGAGCGCAAATTGTTGGGTCAGCATCCGATGGATGATGGGGTGCTGATGTTTAGCAAACAGAAACAAGTCGAAGCGTCTGCCGTACCGATGTAGATTTGTAGATCTGATAAGTATGTAAAAGCAAAAACACCCTCTGACGAACTTAACGACTCTACCTCTGAAATTTATTAAGCTGAATTAGACCGGCGTTTTTAGCCTAGGCAATTCACCACAAAGCGATATGATTTGAATCGAAAACACTTTGATTTTAACCTGAAGGAACGTGAACTTAATTATCGCCTCAATTTGTTGGCTGTTCCTTCCAAATTGAAGAGAAAACTGCAACGTCTCAACTTGCAGATATGACAGCTTTTCTCTTCAAACCCAAGACTATTTCCAATTAGAAGGATGGTTCAACTAGATGAACTTTGAGTTTAATGACGACCAAATTTTTGTTAGGGATGTCGCTCGATCATTCCTAAAAGCCAACTGCCCTCCAGAGGTAGTGCGCCGTGTTTTAGAAGGCAACGAGCATTATGCGGCCGATCTTTGGCAACAGATCGTAGAACAAGGCTGGGCGGCAACCGCCATCCCAGAAGCGTATGGGGGCTTAGGGATGAGCTACCTAGAATTGGTGCTGGTGGCTGAAGAGCTGGGTCGGGTTTGCGCCCCTGTTCCCTTCGCCTCATCTGTCTATTTGGCAACCGAAGCCATCTTGCTGGCAGGCAGCGAAGAGCAGAAGAAAAAATGGTTGCCCAAGTTTGCGGAAGGTGAAGTGATTGGGACGCTGGCCTATGCAGAAAAAGCGGGGCAGACGACGGCCGCATCACTTCAAACGACGGTTGATAATGGGAAAATCACCGGCCGGAAATCGACCGTCGAGAACGCCGAAATCGCGAATCTCATTATCGTTGCCGCAAAAAGCGAAGTTGGTGATGGAGCCTCGCTTTATCTCGTCTCACTTGATCAAGATGGGGTGAGCTATGAGTCACTCAAAACGATTGACCCCAGCATGAACCATGCCAACGTAAATTTCAACGGCGCATCGGCCGAACTGCTGGGTGCTGATGGGGAAGGCTGGGCATTGCTGGAAAAAATCTTGGATCATGCGGCCGTGTTGTATGCGTGGGAGCAGTTGGGTGGTTCCGAGACCTGTCTGACTATGGCAAAAGCCCACGCCATAGAGCGGTTCGCTTTTGGTCGGCCGATCGGCTCGTTCCAAGCGATCAAACATAAACTGGCGCGGATGTATGTCAAAAATACGCTGGCCCGCTCAAATGCTTACTACGGGGCTTGGGCGCTCAACACAAATGCAGAAGAGCTGCCGTTGGCGGCCGCGACTGCAAGAGTTGGCAGCACGCAGGCCTACTACTACTCATCCAAAGAAAGCATTCAGACCCACGGCGGTATGGGCTTCACTTGGGAAGTGGACTGTCAATTTTACTATCGGCGGGCAAAGGTGTTGGCTGTGGCAATTGGGAGCGAGCGAGTTTGGTCGGACAAGTTGATTGAGGCATCGAATCAGATTGAGGCATAGCTAACGATAAACCTCGCAGGTTTCAGTAATTTCCAAACTGAATCCTGAATTAGTAAAAACCTGCGAGGTTTTGTGAGGAATAAAATGAATTTTGACGATACACAAAAAGAAGCGGCGTTTAGAGCGGAAGCACGGGCTTGGCTAGAGGCCAATGTCCCAACGGAAAGTGAGCTATCTGGATTAGATGAGGTCGGCCGGGCGCAGTTTTGGCAAAAGCGGAAAGCAGATGGAGGCTGGGCCTGCATCACATGGCCTGAGCAATTTGGCGGCCGAGGGGCTTCAACCATCGAACAAGTTATCTTTGACCAAGAAGAAGCGAAGTTTGACACCCCGTACATGGGCTCTTATTTCAGCATCGGTCAAGGGATGGCGGCTCCCACCATCATGACTTACGGTACTGAAGAAATGATGGCAAAATATTTGCCCAAGCTGGCCAGTGGCGAAGAGATTTGGTGTCAGCTATTTAGTGAGCCTGCGGCCGGATCTGACTTGGCTGCGCTACAAACCCGGGCTGAAAAAGATGGAGACGATTGGATCGTAAACGGGCAAAAAGTTTGGACTACCGTGGCGCAGTACGCAAGCTACGCTATTTTGGTTACCCGGACCGATCCCAGCGTGCCCAAGCACAAAGGAATGACCTATTTTTGCGTCGATATGAAATCGCCCGGGATCGAGGTGCGGCCGATTAAGCAGATGTCTGGTGGCTCATCGTTTAACGAAGTTTACCTAACTGACGTGCGTATTCCCGACAGCATGCGGCTGGGTGACATTGGTCAAGGTTGGCGGGTCGCATTAACGACCTTAATGAATGAACGGGCCAGCATCGGTGGGGGTGGCGTGAGCGCCAATTTCAACGCGGTGAAAGGGCTGGCTGAACGCCTAGAAATTGATGGGGAACCCGCCATCGAAAATAGCACCGTTCGTCAAAA
>JBCCSO010000560.1:0-3893 GCA_039199965.1 Chloroflexota bacterium
ATACTGGGTCTTTAAGTAGGAAGCAAAAGGGGCTAAAAACCACCAGCAAAAAGCAATTAAATTTGTTGAGAAAGCGCCATGCTCGCTTCCGTGTAAACTTCTTGCATGCGTTCAGCAATGCAGGCCCAGTCGTAGCCCATAGCCACTTGGCGGGCCTGCTGCCCCAACTTTTCGCGCAGCGGTGGATTAAACAGCATGTCACACAGCTTATGAGCCAGCGCATCGGCCGAGCGCGGGGGGATGTGGAAACCGGTCACCCCATCCTGCACCAGATGTGCCAGTCCGCCCACTTCAGACGCAATCACGGGGGTGCCCATTGCCATAGACTCAAGAGCCACCATGCCAAAGCTTTCGTAGTGAGACGGCATAACCACGACGTCGGCCGCTGCATAGTAGGTGGGCAGCTCATTCTGATTTTTAGCCCCAACAAATCCCACAATGTCTTCAACATTTAGGTCATGTCGCAGCGCCTGCAAACGAGCCATCTCAACAGCCGGATTTTCGGCCCAAGGATCACCACCGACAATCGTGAAATAGGCGTCCTTCATTTCTTCAGGATGATGATGGCGCAAAATAGCGGCCGCTTCGATAAGCGTATCAATCCCTTTCAGCGGCTCAATGCGGCCGACAAACATAATGTTGAATCCATTGGGATCGATGCCAACTTTTCGCTTCGCCATGTGCTGCGGTTCAGGGATAAAGCGGTTCAGGTCAACACCCGGTGGCAAAATGCGAATTTTGCTGACATCTGCCCCGTACAACTTTTGCAACTGACCAATCTCAGCCTTAGTGGGTGATGTGATGATATCTGCCACGTTTTGGATGATGTGGCTCTCCGCATCAATCCGTTCCTGCGGTGCACGCTCTTCCGGCCGAGGATTGATTTTGTTTTTCATGTGCCCCAGCGTGTGGAACATCTGCACAATCGGAATTTGTTTTTGGTAGGTGGCCTCCCACTCAGATTTCAGCTTTTCAGCCACCAATCCTGACAGATAGTAGTGAGAGTGAATGATGTCATACTGTACGTTTTCTTCGGCCGCAAACGCCAACAGCCCTTCCACAAACTCATTAATATGCGCAATAATCTCAGGCGGCCGAACCGGCACCTCTGGCCCTGCCTTGACATGAATCACCCGGCCGCCATAGCCAAGGTCATGCTTTACCTGTGGCTGGCACTCATCTTCAGAACGAGTAAACACATCAACCACAAACCCCTGCCTACCCAATTCTCGCGCAAGGTCACGCACATAAACATTCATCCCTCCAGTTTTCTTTCCCCCCATCATGGCCAAGGGGCAGGTATGCACAGACAACATCGCAATTCGTTTTACAGGTGATGGTAGATGGTTCATATTCTTAGTGGGCTGAAAACCGAGTGCTGAGTAATCGATCGTGTTGTTATTCAACGCTCGAGTTTCATAGATAGATTGTTATTCTTTACGTACAGTTAGCCTAAATATCTCTGTGTCTTGCGCGCCAAAACGATATTTATATGTTTCGTCACCGCGCAAGAAATCAAATGTATGGCACCCTTGCTCTATACCATATTGGATGGCGTGGCCGGTCAGCACCCATCCCAAGCTTAAATTACGATGTTTGGAGATATCGTTGCCTGAGTTGTAGACCCAAATTCGGCCGTCGTACATAAAGTTGAACAGGGCAGAAATTCGTTCCCCTTCAACTTTTGTAAACATGAGTAGCAGTGTACCCGCATCGCGCGCCGCTTTAGCTACCGAACGGAACACATCTCCTCTTGATGGGAATTCATTGTACCACGCCTGTTTATCAGAGGTTGAACACTGGAGCAGGTGTAAAAAATCGTCTAATGCTTGATCTAAATCATCTTCGGGCCCAATCACTTCAATCTCGACATCAAAATTGTCCGCTTTACGCATTTTTCTGCGGATTTCATGCCGCTGCTTTTTATCGATCCCGGCCAAATAATCATCGAATGATCCTTCTAGCGAAATAACCGGACATACTTCTGCACGCTCTTCCACCAAAGAAAAACCCCGACCTTGGGCAAGTCGGGGCAGTATGGTTCTAGATGGAGATTCGGCCGGAATATTCCAACAGTCAAGCGTCGTCCAAGCCGGACAAGCATCGGTACACAAACAGTTGAATACCGCTGTCCAGACGCCATCAAACTCACTTTCTTGAGCGATGAGGTCTAGATAATCGGTTTCTTCCTTGGATGCATTAAACTGCATCACACCATCTTCAAGTAAGAAAGTAGCAATGCCTTTTAATTGTTTTGCATCGTTTTTAACAACAACAGATACAAGCTCTCCGCGGCCTAGGTTTTGCCACCAAGCTTGCTGGTACGTGTGGGTTTGAAATGGGGTGTCCGTGGGGCCATCAGCGGCCAATTGGTTCCATTCAGCGGCGGGCACTACCGCAAAAATGTCTTCCCCTAAAATAAGTTCTGCGTGATACGACATGAAAATGGATAATACCTGACCCCAGTCACTGCTGGATAGATTTCTAATAGAAAAACAAACTCAGTTTAGCTTGTACAAAAGGTCGTCTAACATGCGGAGCGTGAGCCCCCAAAGCCGGTTTCCTCCGTACCAATAACAGGGCAATTCAATCTCTAAATTATAGCGCTGCCACGTCATTGTCTGACGATTGCTGCGATCGGCCAAAAATTCCAAAGGGAGCCAAACCAAATCAGCAACTTCGGTCGGATCGGGCTTAAATTGTGGAATATCATTTTGCCAGAAAACAAATGGTGTGACCACAAACGGCCTACGGTTCCAGCTGGGCGGCCGGGCCATTGTGTCAGCCAATCGCCCCAGATACTCTGATCCGGTTGCCAAATCAAAGCCCACTTCCTCCTCAAATTCCCGCAGGACGGTTGTATAAATAAGTTTGTCGCCGGGGTCCATCCGGCCGCCGGGAAAGCTCATATCACCTGACCACGGATCGCCCGGCCGTTCCGTACGCTTCATCAGCAGCACGTGCGTACCAGCACCGCCAGTCACGGCCGGATCGTTTGATAGCAGTGCCCCTGTCGCCGCCCGTTTAGCCAACCTGCGCCACCAAAATTTTTGTGGCTCATTTTGGCCTAGCTTTTGCAGGATGAATTCATGGCTGTACTGAGAATTAGAGAAAGTTGACATACAACCACCAGCGGCTATTTTTAGCCCATATCCATCACATCATCAACGGGCACTTGTAGAGCATTCAACAGGGCATTGGTTTTAGCCGCCAAAGTCACGATTTGCAGAAACTCTGCGTGCTCCGCATCGCTCATGCCAGCATTTTTTGCCTGAAGTGTGTGTGAGTGGATGCAGTACTCGCATCCATTGGCGATAGAAACGGCCGCATACAGCATTTCTTTATACTTTTTGGGGATGGTTGATTCCGTCCCCATCACCGATTTAATTTCTGACCAAGTGCCTTCCAGCACATCTGGATACAGGGCCAAATACTGCCAGATATTGCCTACGAAATCACTGTTACGGGTTGTACGGATGTCGTCAAAAACGGCTTTGACTCTAGGATCAGATTCTGGATTAGTAGGTGGTTTGATGGTGCTCATAAATTTTTCCTTTCAAAAACGTATTTATTCAACAAGAGGATAAATCCTCCGGCTGCTGACGAGGGCCGATGAGCTTTAACTCACTGTGGATAAGAAAGCCGCTGAACAATTACTCTAAAACAAACTTTGAATTTGACTAGCGATTGTAGTCGCCAATCGTACGCATGCTATCTGTTCTTGCCCAAATGACAGCAAGCACGATCAAAAAAAAGATGCCAATCACAATAACTGGTAACCATTCGGGTGCGCCCCAATCTGGAAAAACCGGCAGCTTCTCTTCCAGCCATGCGGCCGCAAGTTCATCCCCTGTCGATCCGATTGCAGCTTCAACAGCCAGCTCACAGGGAAC
>JBCCSO010000561.1:0-3893 GCA_039199965.1 Chloroflexota bacterium
AGCCCTTGGGTAAACATCACGCTTAAGCCAACCAAGGCCCCCACCAGCAGCCCGTTTTGCCATCCGGCTACGAGTGCCACGGCCGCAAACAGCATCAATGTTGTGATGGAGCCACCGGCCAGACCGTTGTTCAGCGTAACCAGCATCCCCTGATTCGGCCGGGTTGATTCTGTTAACCTTTTCCCTTTCATACCAAACAGCAGCACCATCGTCACCGTGATCGTGAAAAAACTCAGCGCAATATGATCAGTGGCGAAAAAGCGAGTCACCAAAAAAGCCATCACCGTACCAAAAACAGCTCCCCATCCGGCCTGCACCCATGACCAACCCAAGGCTTCATCCGCATGAATGTCTGTTTGATAGCTTGAGCCACTGAGCCACGTTATTCCTGCCACAAAGGTAGATGATGAGAAGAGTAGAGCATAAATCCCAGCCACCACCCAATTGCCAAACAGCCCGATAGGAATTGCCACGATGGCGGCCGCTATCAGCGATTTTTTTAGCCTGTCGGCCGATGTTTGATTAGACAGACGCCCATTCTCCCAACGCCAAAAATCGAGCCATGCACCTACCAATCCCGCCACCATGCAGATGATAAGAAACGTGATAAACGTAGCAGCAGCATGTGTCAGGTTCAACCATGCTGCGGTGTTGTCTACAATCGCAATTTCAGTGTTGGGCGCAATGATCAGCAACACAAAAGCAAACAGACTGTACTCAATTGAGCCCAATGTTCCAATGATGGCGCGTGTTGAAAGCAAGTAAGTTAACCTCTCCCACTTTGACTCAAGCCAGCTAGGTTGCAAATCCTCTAGCAAAAAGATAGTTTGATTATGGGCCAACATATTTTGAGCCAGCTGGCTCAATTGGTCAGGATAGTTTGTAGCTTTTTCCGAACTGATCGGCTTGCGCTTAAACGATTCAGTCACATACTGACCAATAATTTGATCGATAGATTGATAGCTATTGACCGGCAGCCTCTGGATTAAGTTGAGCATCATAGGGGATGAAGCCACTGACAAGGACGATTGTTTCTGTTCCCCGTTTAAGTCTGTGATTGCTGCGAGTGAATCTTCATTTTCAGCCAACGCTGTTTCAACTTGCTCGGCCGTCAGCGGCAGTAGGCGCACCGCCCCTAATAGCTGCAGCTTTTGCCCAATCGCTTCATAGTCGGCCAAGCGGCAGCAGACTACTACCCCGGCCGGATCAGCATCCTGCAGCCAAGCATTGATGGTGGCTACCGCTTTCGGCCGATCGCCGTTAGGCATCTCGTCTAATCCGTCCAGCAAGTAGACAAATTGGTCGGTATTTAACCAATCCTGCCCCACATCGGCCGGAATACCATATTTGCTCTGCAGCTCTCCCAGAACCCACTGTTTAAACGGAACCTGCTCGTTAGCCCATGTTGATAGATTTAGAATCAGCGGGATCGGTTCGTCCGCATTGTTGCGCGTTGCCGCAGCAAGCGATTCTGCCAGTTTCAGCAGGGCGATAGACTTTCCAGCTCCCGGCTCGCCCGTGATCAGCAAGCGTTGCCCAGCCAGCGAGAACAACGTTTCAATGTTTGAGTCCGGCCGCCACCCCTGTGTTAAAAGAAGGTCGCCCAGAACATCCCCCCACGGATGGTCAACCAACTCCGGCCGGGGCTCTGACAAGATTTGGATGTATTGAGAATCGGGTACGTTCCGCTTAAGAATGCTGTCAAACCAGAACTTGCCCGTCTTTTTCAACAGCAAATCTTTGAGCTTGGCTGTATCTGATTGTTCTTGCCATATCGGCCGCTTGACCGGTTCTGGCTCTTGGTCAGCGGCCAAAATCTGGTCATAAATGAGCTTTGTTTCAAATGATGGCGCTAGATCAAGTTCAGCTTGCAGCAGTTGTGCACACAGCTTGTACTGTTTGATTGCTTCAGAGCGATTCCCTAGGCTTAGGTGAGCCTGCATCACGGCCCGATGGGCCGCCTCTTGTAGAGGTGATAGCGTCACCCAACGGCGGGCCGCATCCAGTTGTACTTCCGGTTTCTGCTCAGCTTCAGCCAAATAAACAGCCCGTTCGGCCGCTACCACCACCTGATAGCGCAGATGCTCGCGCATTTCGGTCAGCCACCAATCAAATTCGGCCGATCCGCTAACTTCAAACCCTTCTAAAAATTCTCCTCGCCACAAAGATAAATAGTGCTGCAGCTGATCCAAAGATGCATCGGCCGACATCTCCAGCAACTGTTTCGCATCAATCTGAACACCATCATTGATACCAATTTCACTCCGGCTGATAGCAAGCGCATCATCGAATGACTTACGCAACACACCAAGTTGCGTACGGAAATTACTTTTAGCAGACGCCTCTGTTGACTCTGGCCACAGCAGTCCGATGAGGGTAGTTCTAGGGACAGGGGCTTTCGCCAAGGCCACGTAAAACAGAATGGCCAGAGCTTTTTGGGAACTAATTTTGACCAACTCTCGATTAACGTAGATAGCAGGCGGCCCCAATAGATTAAGCGTTGATCCGGTAGTGGTTTGAGGGGTCATGTGATGCGTTCAGAGTTACAGCAAAATAGTCAAACTTCAGCTCTCTTATTACTTCAGTTAGAAACATTCAATACTTTGTCCCCAAAATAACAAGGGTTTTGTGACTGCAAAATCACCCTTCGACACACTTCGGCTAGCTCAGGGTTCCGCCATTGAAAGGTAGGCTGAGGTCGCTGCGCTTAAAGTCGAAGCAAAGATCGCATTAGGAAATAAAGGCTATAAAACTTCGGTTACAAATATTCAATGCAGAGACTTCGGAAGTTTTTTCCTCCCTTAATTAACGTCAAAACAAAACTTCCGAAGTCTGATCGTCTGCCAGCTATTTCGGCCGGATTTTAGCCCTTTTTCCCATTTTTGCGTTGCTTTTGCGCTTTTTTTGCAACCGATTTTTATTGTTTGAGCAGATATGACCGAAAACGCCAAGCTCCCTCGCCCGCCCAAACCACAGCTATTTTCTATTTTCATTTGGCCCGAACAAGGTTCCGAAAATGAACTCGTCTGGCGCGGACAGCTCAAGCAGTTAGAGAGCGGGGCGGTCATTTATTTTTCAGACTGGGATGAATTGGTTGAGCAAATCCAGAAACAGCTCCCCCGACCAACTGGAAACGGCTAAGCAACACAAAACAATTTGGAGATATTTTGAACGGAAAAAAAGACGACCTGTGTAATTGCGATGAGTGCATTTTAAAAATGATCCACTTAGGGGAATCTAGTCTAAGCTATCTAGGCTGGTCAATTTGGTATGAGCGGGATTTTGATGTGATCCATCGCTTTGCTGGCCGCCGCCTAACACGGTGGGGGGTTGCGCATTTAGCAGAAGATGTAGCCCAAGATGCCTTTTTGCTAGGTTGGAGCAACATCGTTTCCGGCCGCTTTCAGTACACCGGCCGATCCCTATCCGCGTACCTAACCGGCATCACCAAAAATCTGATTCGGGACCGTGTCCGAAAAAATGCCCGTGAAAACAACCCGATCTTCGAAGACTATGAATCGGCGGCCAAAGGGCTAACGCCGGAACAAGATGTGATGATTCAGGAACATATCGATCTGATTTTGCTGGGCTTTGAGCAGCTTAAGCCCTCACAAAAATCTGTCTTGTTTTCCACTTATGCCCAAGGGAAGAATTCTCAGGAAGTTGGCTCAGATTTGGGGCTTAGTCAAGAAAACGCGCGCATTATCGCCATGCGCGGGGTGCGCTCAATTCAGAAGCAGGTGGGGCAAACGTATGGGGTGGAGCTGAGCTCAGCGGCCGTGCGCACAGGATTAGAATTTATTCCTGCCGTTTTATAGCCCTCTTTAAAACATCATGAAATCCAACCAAACAGTTCGATTATTTTTTCTTTTTGCAGTGCTGCATGGATTAAT
>JBCCSO010000562.1:0-3879 GCA_039199965.1 Chloroflexota bacterium
GCGCAGACACTGGCGCATTGTGCTGGGTCAACAGCTTGGCTTAACTCGTGAGGCGTTCATTCACTGGCGCGGTGAGGCGGCGCGTGCTAGCTTGCGGGGGCAATTGGCAGGGCTCTTTGGATTTCTTAGAATGCTTCCCGCTCGGCGAAAGATTATGTCCGGCCGACGCTTGTCGGACGAATCACTTATGGAGCTACTTACACCTGTTGACGAAGCGGTACGGGATGGCTAATATCCACGGCTCATGTCAAACCAAGAGGAACAAATCAAGCGCCCGCTGCTAACCATCGTACTACCTGCGTACAATGAAGAGAAGCGATTGCCCGCTACAATCCCGCAAATTATTCATTATGTGGAGCGACAAAATTTTGGGGTGGAAGTTATTGTAGTCAACAACAACAGCAGCGATGAGACACGGGCTATCGCTGATCAGTTTGCGGCTGATTATGATTACATCAAGGTGCTAGATGAAGACCGTCAGGGAAAAGGGGCGGCCGTCAAAACCGGTATGCTGGCTGGATCAGGCGAGTATCTGTTCATTGCTGACGCGGATTTGTCTATGCCCATCAGTCAAGTCAACCACTTTTTGCCGCCTGAATCGGGCAATTATGACGTGGCCATTGGCAGCCGTGAGGCTCCCGGAGCAGTGCGTTACGACGAACCAGAATATCGGCACATTATGGGGCGGGTCTTCAATTTGATTGTACGCTGGTTTGCGGTGCCCGGATTTCATGACACACAAGCCGGATTTAAATGTTTTACGTATGACGCGGTTCAGACGGTCTTTCCTAAGCAAACAGTGGACGGGTGGGCGTTTGATGTAGAAGTGCTGTTTATTGCCCTGCGTCAAAACTGCAAGGTCATTGAAATTCCAATCGAGTGGCACTACCAGCCCAACAGCCGGATCAATCCGCTGCAATCATCGTACGAGATGTTTGTTGAGGTGTTTAAAATTCGGCAGAAAGGAAAACAGGGGATTTACGATTGATGATTTTGGATTGACGATTTGAGGTTGGTTTGCAAAAAGTAGGCGAAGTTCGATATTTGGTTGTGGGTGGAAGCGGATACTTGGGCAGGCAAATATATGCTCTGTTAGAGTCAACACATTCGGTTATCAAAACACATTTTTCTGGCTCACCTTTAGGGAAATCTATTCAGTATAATTTCTTCGAAGACAATATTCAAAGCACTGTCGATCTTGATCAAATTGATGTTGTTATTTTTGCTAGTGCAGTTGAATTTCAGGCTACAGAACAAGTGCAGCCCTCAATGGAAAAGTTTGCCCAAGCTTTAAAAGATAAACGTCTGATTTATCTTTCGAGCGATGGCATTTTTGACGGTGAAAGAGGAAGTTATGCTGAGACAGATCAACCAAAGCCAAAAACGCTCTACGGCCGGAATTTAGCTTCATGTGAAGATATATTGTCAACAATTTGCAAAAACTTATGCATTATCCGTCCCAGCTACATTTACGGTTTCTCATGTGGCCGATTAGATCAGCGTCTTGCGCAAACCAAATCAAAGCTAGAGGCTGGAGAAACGGTAGAGCGGTTTGATGATATGTTTAAAAGTCCGCTTGGGGTAGAACAGGTTGCGCAGGCTGTGATTGATGTCGCCAATCTTGATTACAGTGGGATACTCCACGTTTCTGGTAAACGATTGAGTGTCTTTGATTTTCACTTTCAAGCGATGGAGGCTTTGGGTGTTAATGTTTCAAACATGGAGCGAACTCAAATGCCTAAAACAGGCGAATTTTTGCCTGATACATCATTGAAGAGTTCTCTTTGGCAAAATCTAACAGGTGCAAATCCTAAAAGTATTTTTGCAACGCTTCAAAATTCTGATTAGCTTATTTGCGAACTCGCATGGCAGATCTTTCCTTAGAAATCCAAACGATAAAAACTCAAAACACCCAGCTCATTGCGGGATTGGACGAAGCAGGGCGCGGAGCGTTAGCAGGGCCAGTTGTGGCAGCGGCCGTTATTCTGCCTCTTCATGATAAAGCCAAGCTCGAAAAGCTGGCTGAGGTGAATGACTCCAAGCAGCTGTCGGCCGCCAAACGCGAGCGCTTCTACGACCTAATCATTGAACATGCTCTGTGCTGGGGGGTGCATGCATCACCGGCTAATGTGATTGATGAGATTGGCATTTTACCTGCGACTCGGGTCGCTATGTGTGAATCGCTGACGCAGCTACAACCAACGGCCGATTACCTGCTGATTGACGGCCGGATACGACTTAAAACAATACCTACGCCGCAGCAGTCAATCATTCGGGGAGATGGCCTTAGCCTGAGTATTGCGGCCGCTTCTATTATTGCCAAAGTAACACGTGACCGGATGATGATCGCGTTTGCAGACAGCTATCCGGCTTACAAATTTGATGAGCACAAAGGGTACGGTACCCAATTTCATCGGGACACCATTCGGGAGCTTGGCCCCTGCGCCATTCATCGCTACACGTTTGAGCCGATCAAGTCACTATCAGGATTGAACATCTAAAGCGAACCATGACCCAAACACAAATCTATCTCTTTATCGTTACCTCATTGGTGATCATTATTTCACCGGGCCAAGACATGATTCTGGTGATGTCTAGAGCAATCTCACAAGGGTCACGGGCAGGGATCATCACGGCGGCCGGGGTTAGCTTAGGCTTAATGGGGCATACGTTTTTAACCGCATTTGGATTAGGCTCACTGCTGCAAGCGTCTGAAATTTTGTTTACCGTCCTCAAATTTGGGGGTGCGGCTTATTTGGTTTATTTGGGGATTCAGTTGATCTTTAGCCAAGGTTCTGAGCTGGAACTAGATTTGGCTCAAGAACAGCCTAATCAGTCGAGCAAAAACTTTTGGACCGGCGCACTGTCTAATTTGTCGAACCCGAAAATTACGATTTTTTATTTTGCATATTTGCCGCAGTTTATTTCGGCCGAAGCATCTTCCCCCGGCTGGCTGCTATTGTCCTTGGGGATTGGGTTCGCTGCGCTGACCTTCTTGGTCAAAGGGCCAGTGGGGTATTTTGCAGGCATTCTGTCTTCATGGCTCCGACAGCGGCCGACAGTGCTGCGTTGGATCGACCGGACGAGTGGGGCTGTTTTGATTTTGTTAGGGGTTCGTTTGGCGTTTGAAAAACGTGCGTGAAAGGTCGAGATGATGAGCTTCTACTCAGTAGCAGGAAGCGCACACCTAAACCCTACCGTCGCCAACGGCACATTCGGGTCCAACCGATCCCGCGTTGTCACCAACAAATCTTCCGGAGCTGAAAACCACGATCCCCCGCGAATAGACTTCGCATCACCTGTAGCTGGGCCGCGCGGATTTTGCGGCGGCGCACTTTCGTAGTAGTCCCTGTCATACCAATCATCAACCCACTCCTTCACATTCCCCAGCATGTCATACGCCCCCAGTGGTGATTTGCCATCTTCAAAACTGGCTACTGGAGCTGTATCACCATGCCCGTCGCTAAACTCAAAATCACGATCCGCTTTCGGGCAGTTGCCATCGCAATAATTTAGACGAGTCCCATCAAACTCCTCGCCCCACGGGTAGATAGAGCGCTTTAGCTCATACGGGTCATACCCGGCCGCGCGTTCCCACTCAGCCTCTGTTGGCAAGCGGGTGCCGCGCCACGCACAGAAATTATCCGCTTGCTCCCATGTCACAAAAATGACGGGATAGTTGTCCCACGCGGTTGAGCGCCAGTTGTAATCATCGTGATAGGTTGCCCCATCGGCCGGGGGTGAGCAGCGGTCCGCCTCTACACACTGCCGATACTGCTGATTGGTCACCTCCGTTTCATCGATGTAATAAGCGTTTAGGTTAACCAACAGCGACGGGGCTTCATCCCGTTCGCTGTCGTTGTTTCCATAGCGGAATAC
>JBCCSO010000563.1:0-3877 GCA_039199965.1 Chloroflexota bacterium
CAATTGGAGCATTAAAATGTTTACCACAGCATTGAGCAATTTATCTTTATCAGCACACCTCTAGCCCAAGGACCACTAATCATATGTTGAACAGTCTTTCTGACATTGAGGCATTTATTCGCGTGGCGGATACGCTCAACTTCACCCGTGCGGCCGCTGAGCTACACGTAACGCCAACGGCAGTCAGCAAGGCGGTGGCGCGACTTGAACATGAGATTAACGCGAAGCTGTTTGTCCGCACAACGCGTCAGGTACAGCTTACAGAAGAGGGCGAGCTGTTTCGGGATCGCTGCGTGGCGGCTTTTGCTGAAATTTCGGCCGGGTTAGAAGGGATCGAAGTGCTGCGCGATCAAACAACCGGGCCTGTCCGGCTGTCCGCACCGTTTATCTTGGGGCGCCGTCTTGCAGCGTCCTTGCCAGATTTGATGGGGAGACACGCCAACTTAGATCTACGACTGTTCCTAACCGATGACTATGTTGATCTGGCCGAAGATCGGATTGATATCGCCATCCGTATTGGTGCAGGACGACCGTCCCCAACATTTGAAATACCGCTGGTACGGCTCAACTGGGTGACCGTTGCATCCCCTCGCTACTTGCAGCAAAGAGGTATTCCTGAAACAGTTGACGGGCTGACGGCTCACATCTGCCATCACTTTGCGAACACGGCCGGAGAGGTTGTACCGTGGCAGTTTAAGCAGGGGGATGGGATACGAACCATCGTGCCAGGCGGTGGTGCCCAGTTTAATCAGGGTGAACTACTAGTTGAAGTGGCTCTGGCAGACGGGGGAATTGCACAGGTTTTTGATTATATGGTTCGAGATGAACTGCAAAACGGGAATTTGATCCGGCTGTTTGCAGACCTTGAGGTCGATGGCCCACTTGTGCATGCGGTGCTGCTACCCGGCCGGGAGGAGTCGCCAAAAATTAAAGCGACGCTCCACCATTTAAGTGCGCTCTTTGAGCAATTATGAGGCGAAAAATGTCATTAAAGTTGTACATGGTGGGTGTAGTTGTTGAGGACATGGCACGGGCCATCGAATTTTATCGGAGGCTAGGTGTCGACATTCCCGAAGGCGGTGAAAAACGGCCGCACGTTGAGGTCAAAATGGGAGAAATGACGTTTTTCCTCCACACGAAAAAGCTAACTCAAGTTTGGGACAAAGTCAGAACTGAACCCTCTGGTGGGTATCGGATTATTCTAGAATTTTATTTGGGGAGTCGCGAAGCGGTTGATGCCAAATATCAGGAAATGATTGGGTATGGCTATTCGGGTCACTTTGAACCGTATGACACCTCCATCAACACGTATTTCGCTATGATCAACGATCCAGATGGGAATTCAATTTTGCTTTCGGCCGGAGAAAATGCATAACGCTCGCGATCAATTATTTTGCGCTTTACGCGTCAAATGCAGCCTTTAAGCAGTTTCTGGGACACCTAAGCCGATCATGTGGGAAACGTAGTCATTGCTGAAAACACCCTGTGGATCAAGCTGATCCCGCAGTTCAGCAAAGTCTTTTAACTTTGGATACGTTTCCCAAGCTTCCTCACGACTCATGGTGTTGAGCTTGCCCCAGTGCGGGCGGCCGTCATATTTGCGAAAGATCGCTTCAATTTGAGCAAACGCCTCTTCGTATGGCGAACCAGCCACCTGATGGACCGCGATGTAGGCAGAGTCGCGCTGATAGGCTGGGCTTAGCCAGATATCGTCACCTTTGACCCAGCGGCATTCAATGGGGAAGAACACATTGAACCCGGGCTGGCTGTAGAGTTCAACAATTTCTGAGAAACACGCTTTCCAATGTTCGGCCGGGATGTTGTACTCCATTTCATTGAATCGAAGCTCACGCGGAGATGGGAAAACAAGGTGAGCATAATCTGCGCTCCCTTCAGTCTCATGATCAACCAACGCCATCACAGCCTGATTGATTTGTCTACCCATTTTAGGAAAGCGTGCGGCAAGCTTTAGCGCTCGGCTAAGCGCCCGATCTTCCAGAAACACCATATACTTTTTAGGCTTAAGCACCGGCCGGTCAGTCACATTTACCCGCTTGATCACCACATTCTCAGTTTGTGGGAACCAGAAAAATTCAAAATGACGATTAGACTGTTTAAATGTTTCCAGATTAGAAAAAACTTGGTCTAAAGGCTGGCGGTACTGCAATTCCTCTAGCTTGAAGGCGGGCTGAACCTTCACTTCCATCTTGACCACAATGCCCAGCGCCCCAAACGAAACGCGAACCGCATTCATCTCATCTGGGTGATCCTGCTCATTCCACTCGAGCACTTGGCCATCGGCCGTCACCAGCGTCACGGCCACGAGCTGTGATGACAAAATCTGATGTTCTGTACCGGTGCCGTGAGTTCCAGTAAAAAAGGCCCCAGCAATCGACTGCACGTCAATATCACCCATGTTGGCCAAGGCAACGCCGTGCTCAAACAGCTCTTGCCCCAATCGAGAAAGTTTGGTTCCTGCGCGCACCACGGCCGTCTGCTGATCATGATCTACGGCTTCAACCCCTTGCCAATGATCCAATGAAACCAGCACATCCTCTGTCTCAATCAGCGGCATCCACGAGTGACCGCTACCCACAAGCCGCACGCGCTTGCTGGCAAGACGCGCCTCATCTACCAAAGCCACAATCGCTTCAATGCTGTCCGGATAATTGACAGATTGGGGAGTAAACTGCAGATTTCCCGACCAATTTGAAAATGTTTTCAATGTTTTCATAGAAAGCACTGTCCTTCACCACGGTATGTTGGAACAACGTCCACAACCTTACCGTTAGAGATCAAATGAAGCTCGTTGAACCGCTCACAAAGCTCACCCGCTTTTGCGTGGCGCATAAACACGGGTGATCCCAATCCAAGAGATTCTTTCCCCTTATATTTCAGAGGCGTCTGCACCTCTCCGGCCCCTTCAACTGAAATATACTGTAACCCACTGGGGAGAAAAGGCTCTGGCAGCCGATCATTACCCATCGCACCTGATGCAATGTAACCACCGCCTAAGCAAGTGTAAATATCGGCCGAGGCCTGTCGCACCACTTCGAGCACAAACCCGGCCGCGGGCTGGTAATCATAATCAACATAATGGCTAAACAAGGCCGGGCAATAAAAAGCAGATCCGGCCGTGACCTCGTCCACCACGCGCTCTTCGCTACTTGTGCTCAAACTTCCAGAGCCACCTGCGTTGACAAAGCGCAGTTTGTGTCCAGACTTTTCCAGCGCGCCAATCAGCTCAGCCCGTCTTTGCGCAACCTCTTTTAGCGACAATTTTTTAAGATGGCGTTTGACCCAAGCCAGCCGATCACCCGGGGCATTGTCGGTCGTACCAGCAATCTGCCCTTCATACCCCATCACACCATCTAGCTTGAGAAATGGTGCCTTTTCAATCGCCTGTGCAAGCTCCAAAACTTGATCAACCTCTTTGATGGGTGAGCGCCACGCCCCAAAATGCAGCCCATAATGATCGGTCGCCATATCTAAATCGATGCATACGGGTAGATTGGTTCCGTGCTTACTAGACAATTGGCTCAAGTGATTTATTTGCTCAAGGCTATCAACCATCAGCGTAATCACCGCCGTTTCCCGTGTTTGGTCCAAAACTTGTTCAATGTGGCTTGGCTCCCAAGTAGGATAGGCGACGACTAGGTCTGTAAACTCATTTTGTGCCAGCCAAACTGCCTCTGGAGCAGTAAAACACAGCAGTCCCTCAAAGCGTGCGTGGCTCTGCAGAATATGACGCAGGATGGCGGTGCAGCGCACAGATTTTGAGCCAACGCGCACGCGGGCGTTCCGACTGTAATTGAGCACCTGCTGGGCATTGTGATTCAGCCGATCAAGATCCACATAGGCCAACGGCCGGGGCAAA
>JBCCSO010000564.1:0-3876 GCA_039199965.1 Chloroflexota bacterium
CGTGCGTCGCAACAACTCACGCGTCCGTTTGCAGGTCATGGCGAGCCACACGACTGAACAGTTGGATCGCTTTACCGACATTTTGGTTGATGCAAGAGATGAAATTTCTGCGCCGGAAGCAGAATTTGAATACGAAAGCATAGCAGCATGAGATTGTGAGGGAGCCTGTGCGTTTTAATTATCAAATTAGTTACGAGTAGGAAAAATTCAATGACAATCATTAGCAAATCGGTAGAAATTAATAAGCCATTGGATGATGTGAAAGCTTTTTTAGATCAGACAAATCGTATTCCAGATTGGTATGAAGGGATTGAATCAGTTGATCCTGATCCAAATTATCCGCTTGAAGTAGGTAGTTCTTGCGGCATGGTAGCGAAGTCAGCTGGGGTAACGGTTGAGAGTAAATTTACTTTGAAAAAGCGTGAAAGCCACCTCATGGAATTTGAGTTTGATGGGATGATGTCTGGCACAAATAGTTGGACATTCCGTGAAAGTGGGGATGTCACTCATCTTGACCTCGTTGTTGATTATGAATTGAGCGGGGGTATTTTAGGAAAAATCATGGATCGTCTATTTGTGGAACGGACATACGACGCAAATTCTGAAACCAGCCTACAGAATTTGAAGCTGATGATTGAAGCGTAATTTTCAACTGGATTGCATGCTGGCGAGGTGATGGGCGGAGAACGTCACTTTGGAGGAATGGTTGCATATGTGGCGCCTGCGTATCGGGATTGGCTGTCTGAATTTATGATTTCAGCCAACCCTGCACTTATTCACATATATCTTGGGGGAGGCTTGCGTTTAGTGGAAGTAACTGAAGTAGTAAAGGAGTTTTGTTATGAGTCATGGAAAAGACTTCAAAATTATGGCCCCACGGTCAAAATTTTATCAGGGGCCTTTCGGCCGGATATGCCCAGATTTGCCACCGTGGGTACCTGAAATAATTGACTTTGACGGTTTCCGAAATGTCGTGAATGATCACAAAGTTGAAGAAATTCTGCTTGAATTTGCCAATGAGCGCATGCTGGAAAACGGTAAAGATGCTGATAGACCCATTGAGCTAGCAGATAACGGAGATGATCGTGACTCTGCTGGAGATTCAAATATCCCGGCTGGTTATACTTATTTTGGTCAGTTTATAGACCACGATATTACTTTCGATCCTGCATCTTCATTGATGCGCCAAAATGATCCTAGTGGCTTGATTAATCATCGCACTCCCCGACTAGATTTAGATAATCTATATGGTAGTGGGCCAAATGCTAGCCCTCATCTGTATGATCCTGAAGATAAATTCAAATTTGCAATTGCACAGCATGTTTCCGATGGATTCGTAATAAATGATCTGCCCCGCGTGAATACGAAAGGGCAGCGGGCTGGGCAGGATGCTGTTGCGGTCATTGGTGATCCTAGAAATGACGAAAATATTATCGTCTCACAGTTGCATCTTGCTTTCTTGATGGCGCACAACAGACTATACGCGACTGCGTTAGATCAGGCTGTGCTAAAGACTCCTGACGAAGTAATAGATGAAGATGAGCTTAATGAACGAATAGAAAAGCTGGGTGACCCCGCTAAAGAAGAGGCTTTTAACCGGGCGCGCAGAACACTACGCTGGCTTTATCAGTATTTAGTTTGGAATGATTTTCTCCGCAGGATTACAGAGTCTTCTCTACATAAAAAGGGAGAGACATCAATTCACAGTGTAGCGTTAGCTCTAGATACCTCTTCGGTTGCAAAATGGGAGCTAGGGCTCAAGAATATTTATAAATGGAAACATCAGCCATTTATTCCCATTGAATTTTCAGTAGCTGCCTACAGATTTGGACACTCAATGGTTCGAAATAGTTATCGGACTAATTTTAATCATCGTGGCAAGAGAACAATTGAGAAAGGAAAGAATGGTTTTGAAATCTTTGTTCCAATTTTTGACAACAGCACCAAATCGAAGAAACAAGATTTGCGTGGAAAGCGAATTCTAAATTTAAGTAATACGATTCAGTGGAATTGGTTTTTAGAAATGGAAAGTTCACAGAGTGATTTTCCACAAATGGCAAGGAAAATCGATACAAAGCTGTCAAATGCCCTTGGATTTCTTCATGAACAAGCTATACCGCGAGCGATAGACGAGCCTCGCCAAGCACCACTAAACTTTTTGGCATTTAGAAACTTGCTTCGAGCACATCAATTTGCTCTGCCATCTGGTACTTCATTCGCTAAAAAGTATTGTGTTGATCCGATCGATCTAGATTTTTCTATTCCAAAAGATCAAGATGTGCCAACCGATCTAGATTCTTTGTGGTACTACATCCTTAAAGAAGCTGGAAGCGATAAGGTTGAAGTTGGTGGTAGTGGGAACCGTCTTGGGAAGATTGGTTCATTGATTGTTTGTGCAACCTTTGCGGGCTTACTTAAGGGTGATCCAAATTCATATTTAAATATTCAGCCTTGTTGGGACCCAAAAAGTGATGATTTGATCAACGGTGCGTTGCCTAAACTAACCCAAGCTGTCCAAAATGAAGTTAATAAAAGAGAAAAACTGAAGGATGAAAATGGCGAAATATTTTTAACCCTATCAACTATTATTCGCTTGTCTGGTTTGCCAATAAAAGAATCAGATATGAAAAGAAATTAAAATTAAATTCGAACATAAAGAGTTAATTGCTGATTTGTTTCATTTGATCTTTAATAATGTTGATAAAATTTGACGACCCAAAAAGCCGACAGAGTCACGATTGTCTGTCGGCTTTTTTGTGTTTGGGCAATTTCTAATGAGCTATGATAGGCTTAAAGAGTGCTACACAGCACTCAACATTTTACGTAAACGACTCGTCGTAATTTTTAGCATTTGTACGGCAAAATGCGGAGAGGCGTGGACATAATTCTCAAATGAATCTTGATCTAACGAAACCAGCGTTGAACCCGTGCGAGAAACAGCAGATGCACTGCGGGGAGAGTCGTCTACTAGAGCCATTTCACCAAAAATGTCTCCTTCTACCAAGGACTCGATTACCTCACCATTTAGGACAATATCGACTATTCCAGACTTAATTACATAGACGAGACTGGCTATATCTCCCTGCCTAAAAATCGTTTCTCCTGCCTCATACGCACAATTGGCACGTGTGTATTCAAAAATACTAATCTTATTCATTCAGGTTTCCTTTTTACTTCGGTATTAGTGAAAAACTTCGATTTTAGGTCCTGCATTATCGAGTTTTTTGATTATCTTATGATTGCTGACCGATAAAAATCGCCCGTGAGTCCTAATGGCACGACTTGAGAAATTGATCAGTGTGACCCCGATACCAACAGGCAAACCTTTAGATTGATAAGATTGGATTCCCTAAAACTTGCCTATCCGGCGAGACGCCTAACCCCGGCCGATCACTAGGCTGTAGTCGGGCATTTTTACGTAACGGGCCATCGGGTGCGACATGTGGGGTCACATACCCAGACAGATCACAAGCATTCATCACATACTTTTCCGTTGTTGAAACAGCTAAATGTGACAGGGCGGCCGTTGTGATGTCTGATCCCCACGTATCCTCAATCACCATCATCACCCCCAATTTAACACACAAATCGCGCGCCTGCCGGATGGCTGCAACCCCGCCAAACTTTGACAGCTTGAGGGCAACTACATCCATACAGCCTAGCGCATGCGCCTTCAAGAGCGACTCAATATCGTGCCCATTTTCATCGATCTTCATCGCCATGCCGGTCACATTTCGTACTTTGGCGCAAGCCTCCAGCGTAGTGCACGGCTGCTCCAGCATCACGTCCAGATGTTTCACCGCTTGCCCCACCCGAATAGCTTCAAGCGTGGTGCTGCCGCAGTTCCAATCCCCATAAAGGAGTGGCCCCGGCCCC
>JBCCSO010000565.1:0-3874 GCA_039199965.1 Chloroflexota bacterium
CCGCCTGCAAAGCGGCTAGCACGTACCCCACCGGACCCTGCGCCGATGGTATAAAGATCGTAGTCGTATTTGGTCATAATGATTTGATTAAGTAGATAAAACGATAGGATGATCTGGAATGCTGTCTCATCTTATCGTCCTGTCAAATTTTAATTTTTAATGGGTTGAGATTTAATGCTTATCTTAACCCCACTATTTGACAAAGTGTCATGGAGAAAAAAGAGTCAATTGCTATGATTTATAGCAGTTTCTTACATGATTTAACGATGTTGCACGCCCTTAGACTTCTCAGTTCTGATACCTCTGGAAAAGTAAGGCGATTTGCAAATTTAAATCATCCATTTTGGAGGTTCTAAAATCGCCCCACATCCATTTTCAAAATTCTGAAAGGTCTTTGTTACGAAGGTGATTAATTTCTGTTTGGACGGTGATTGAACGCAGAGATATGAGTTTTTCGATGTACGCTGCGCTTAACTGATGTTCTGTTGCCCCGGTAATCATCATCTCAACATATTTTGCAGAGGTGGCAAACGGTCCTTCTAGTTTTACCACCCGATAAAGATTGGCCGTGTACCACGGCTGGTCTTCACCTAATACTAAAAAACCGTCACGCCTGTATAGACCAAGCGGTATGTCTTCAAGGATGTCCAACTCCAATATTTCTTTCTCAGGGATGTCATATATTATCCCCTCAACTCGTTGGCCATGTGCTTCAGTGATAGTGCTAATGGATGGTGCTAATGCCGCCGTTCAGGTCGGTTGAAAAGCGGCGAAACTGGATTTCACAGTTGGGTAAGGTAGCTCGCATGACATATTTTGCAAAAGGGCAATAGTCCCGAATGTAGCGGATCGACATGTTTGAACCGTAAGAAAAATTAAGCATTCAAGTTTCCTTTTGCCTATAGATAGATAAGGGGCGTGCGTACTATATTTTCTCCTCACCCCAGCCTCTGTCTCTACGGGAGAGGGGCGCTAAATCTAACGTCTTGCGAATAGATCAGGTGATTTTAGCCGGACTTTTTCCTTCCACCTTGGGACAAAGGCCCGAACTAATTCGGACGGTGACCCCAAAGGGGTCGGATGAGGGGGAATGGTAAGTGTGACGTCATTTTTTCTTGGTATGCACACCGCTCAGATAGATGTGCGTCTGATACAAGAAAGATGATATTCGACCTTGCCTTGTTGAGAGATTGATGCACCTTGATCAATTTCCTGATGTATGACCATAAATCTATAAATGAGACCTACTTTACAAGCTGTTTACGCCCTCTTTTTTTTCTACTCTCGCTGCTTTCACTGGAACATCACAGTCCGTTTACAGACAAGTCAAAAACTATCATTTACCATATAGCTAGAGTACAGATAGAACAAACCAGCTCCTTTTTTCCTCCTTCTTTTTGGCCGGACTTCGAATATCTCGATATCCGGCCATTTTTTTATCTGCTGGTCAATCTCTAAAGACTAAGCGAGTCGCATTTTTGTAAAGAGCCACGGCCCGCCAAAGCTAACAAACAGCCCTAGTAAGCCATAGCGAATAAACCGGAATAACAAAAAAAACTGTTCTCCATCATCTGGAAATATAGCACTTAAGCCTGCATAAATAAGCGCAACTCCCACAATCCCAATCAAAAATCGGCCGAGTCTTTGCCAGAATGATCCCGCTGCCGAAAACTGGACACGCCATTCAGTTAGTATAGCAACCCCACACCACAACCCCCACAGCGTACCCAGCGCAGCGATGTTGTCTTCAAAGGAGGTAACGAAAGACAGAACAACCATGCTGAATGTGCTCAACACTAGATGTTGCTGCATAGACAACTGAGCCAAACGGTTTTCTATTGTGCCTGCATAGGAAATGTAGAACCACAAAAATAGAATCCCGATGGTCCAGCCCAAGAGCACTTGTAGCGGAAAGTGAACCCCCAGATAAATTCTTGAAAAGCCGACCAGCAGTGCAACAAGCCCGGCTGTAATCCAGCCCCACCTCCGGCCGATTCTATGAGCTAGCACCCCAAAAATAACCGTTGTGGCTTGGGCGTGATTGCTGGGCATCCCGTATCCGGTTTCGTCAATAATGCCCACTGCAGGGTCAATGTGGAACGGCCGTGGCTGTTGACCAATTTCTTTTAGCAACAAATTGAACCAAGTGGAAACAAGATAGACAGCGGCTACCCTAATCCCTAGTCTGGTATCAATACACCAAAAAATAAGCGGAAACATGATCAAGTAAAATTCTTGATCTCCTAGAAACGTTATGCTTTTGAAGAAGGTGGCTCCGAACTCTCCACCGGCTGCTTGCAGCCAAAAAATCCATTCGATGGCTGTTTCCATCTGGCCTCCGATCAGTGACTGAATCAAAATTACCAGATAGATTTTAGCTCATCTAGCAGCTTGCGCCTTTTTTGTTGCCAAATGCGTTTTTTGATTGCTTTTTCTTCGTAGGCTAGGTCCACTGCTGCAATGCGCTGAACAAGTTCCTCTTTTGGGCTAGCGGGTGCGGGCTGCTGCGTCCATGAGTAAGCGGTTATGGCTACAATAGCTGCGACAATAACCAATATCACGGAACCGACCAATGTTTCGGTAAACTCGTCCCGTTGAACCAGTCTGTTCCCATTCGAGTCAATTACAAGCGAAGGAAATCCGGTTAGTTGAAAGGAAAATTCTCCGTTCGGGGGCAGCGGCGGCCGTGAGAAAGAAACGCGAGAGTTTTCGTCTGAGAATACAGAGTTGGTTTCTGGTGCTTCCGGCCGCCAAGGATCACCTTCTGCCACAATCGCAGCTCCAGAATCTGGCAAGCTTAACTCGATAAAGTCTGTAGGATAGGGGATGGGGTGAGAAATAGTCATCCCCGGTTCGTAAGGGAGTACGTATCGCATCAGCAACTGCAGCGTCCCCTCACCCGGCAAAATGGGGAGATTCGGCCGCCAAACATCGCCTTCGACAACTGGATCAGTCACTGGTGAAAAGTCTGCTGCCCCAAAACCCTGTAGAAAGATGACATTTTCTGCATTGGGCGGGATGGGGATTTGCACGGTCCCACTTTCGGCCGATTCTCCAGCATACACTTCATTTCCTGAGTTGGTGAATAGATAAATTTGAGCCACCTGAACTGTTTCGGGCCCAAAATCAACCAGCGTTTGATGTTGCCATACACGAATGGCACTATCGTCGGCCGATTGATCAAATACCACCACATTAAGCTCGCTTTCAGTTTCGAACGGGGTTAACCGGCTAAAGCCGCTGCTAAAGTCCAGCCCTTTGTGATTAACCACAGTGCGATAAAACCAGTTTGGGGGCAGATTGCTTAGATCAAAAATAAAGCTGCCATCGGCTAAAATATCCGTTGTAAAAGCCCCAGCCTCCTCTAGCTCTGGCGTAAACGTTTGGAGTGTAACAACGCCACCGTCCAATAACGCACCGGTCGAGCCATTTCCGGCCTGCCCCAGTACGCGGGCGGTTGGGATCGGCTCGTTCATCTGCGGCAAAATTTCTAGCCCTGCAACAATGTCAAAAATTTCCTGATTTGTTAGAGGGTTGCTGTTGATCTCTGGCCCAAACCCCGGCATCCCGTTAGCGAGGTTGCCGTTGTAGATAGCCTGAGCAATTGAAAATGTATCCTTCGAGGCTAAGTATTCCGCACTACCGATTGCAGTAGGTTGGTTGGGCAAACTATCTGCTAGTTCGCCATCCCCCATGCCCAAGCTGCCGTGGCAATTGGCGCAGCGAGATGCGTAAATCGTGGCCCCATTAACTGGGTCTGGCTCCTCATCTTGAGCTGTAGCTGGAGAAGCAATTGCGGCCCACAGACATGCCATCACGGGCAAAATGATCCACTGGGGTTTGATCATGACTTTACCTCTGCCAAGATCTTAGC
>JBCCSO010000566.1:0-3856 GCA_039199965.1 Chloroflexota bacterium
AAAGAGGAAGACAGCACCATATGCACCGTGGGCAAAAGCCATTTGAGACATGTAGCGCAGTGCTAGATCATCCTCCGCCTTTAATTATCAAGCAGTAGGGTAAATAGATTATGGTTGGCTAGGTATTCCAGTATCGCTTGGGCATTGAGGTTCGGGCAAAGCTGCTGGCACAGTGGGGCGGAAGGACGGCTCAAAACGGCCGTCTGGAGCAGAGAATCGCGGGTTTCAGCCGGTTACAGGGCTAACACTTCCTCCAGTAGGTAGTCAACAATGTAGCGATCATCTCCGGTAATTTAGTCGACAGTAATTGCATTGTGCTGCAGAGAAGGTGCGGCCATCTGCAAATCGGCTGCCCACCCTTCTGTACGTTTTTCGAGTGCAGTGATACAAGCTTTGGTCAAAGCAAGCTGCATCATGTGCTGTAGAAAAGCAGTCGTTTCCGCATGGGCAAAGCGCAGATCGGCCGCTGGCTGTTGTTGAAGCGCGGCATGGACGTAGTGCCAAAATCAACTAAGGGTATTATCTGGCTTGTTAAGTGACAGTCAAGCGGTTTTAGTATCAGCATGCTGGTCTAACCATCCGGTGATCAGGGTCGTTTTACCAAATCCAGTTGGGACACTAACACGCCCAAGTTTGGCTTTACCACTGTTCAGTTGCTGGAGGAGGTGCGGACGGTTGCTCAGGGTATCTTGTTTGGCAGGTAGATGGAGTTTGGTTTGCAGCACGAAATCCCTCATGATCGGATTTTATCGCGCTTGCTGGTTAGAGTAAACTGCTAGTGGGTTTGTGTGAAAAATCGTTTGACTTTAGCCTTTACTGCAATGACTCTGCTGAAAAAAGACCTGACAGGTTTCTATCACCGTTGTTTCCTGCGCTGAGAGGCAGATTTATAAACCTGTCAGGTCTCGAAAACACCTTTTTTCAGTGGACTCCTGCAATAGAACAAGAAAGGTGAGCATGAACTGCAGCGGCATAGCTTGCTGTAGAAGTTTTAATCTAAATGTCGGTTGTAAGGAGAATTTGTTCGGCAAACAGGCAAAAAAATTGAGGTGGTCAACAACGGGCGTTGTCGATCCACCTCAGAGGGAGCCTACATAGTGACAACTATATCTGAAATAAAAAATTTGGCAAATTTTCAATTGGTCGCGACATATAGATACTGCTAAAGCTGCAAAAGAATGTTCTCTAAAGGCCATTCATTTGAGGGGTGTCATGCTAAGGAAAAGTGGTTTCATGCCCGGCTTTTTCCCTTATCTGGTCCCAAAGGAGAAGGGCTTTTTTGCTCAAATTGAGCAAAAAATTACCAATCTAAACAAGCGTAGCCCCCTCGCCCTGATGGAGAAAAGTTGGGAGCTAAGGAGAAAACTTTGGTTGGTATGTAAACTCCTCAAATAGCCAAGGACTTAACCTTACCTTCGTCTGGTTCAAATCCTAGGCCGGATTCAGTAGGCATCGTCAAAAATCCATCTTCAGGTTCAGGTAAATTTTGGTAAACAACTTCACAACATTTAACAGCGGTAAAATGCTGCTCAACCAACCACCCATTGGAAACACCAGCTTGCAGATGCATATTGTGAAAAGGCCACGCACCACCGTTACAGATAGGCACATTGAAGGCCGCGGCCATACCGGCAATTTTGGCACATTGGGTAAATCCACCCGTGATGACGACATTGGGCTGAATTACATCGACCGCCTGATTAATCAGCATATCACGGAAGCGGAAAGCAAGTCCTTCGTTTTGCCCAGCAGCCAATTTTATTGGAGTTTGCTGGCGTAGCTGCACCAATTGAGGAATGTCATTCTGGGTAATAGGCTCTTCAAAAAAAGCGATATCGTACGGAGCAAGCTGCTGGCATAACTCAGATGCATGATAAAAATCTAGATTACAGTTCGCATCAATATATAACTCAACATCTGGTTCAATCACCTCACGCACGGCCCGTACTCGGGCAATATCTTCTTTGATGACAGCCGCAATGTCTGTTGAATTCCGCTGACGTAGCGCTCCATTGGCGACCTTCATTTTGAGCCGCTTGAACCCTCGGCTAACCCACAATTTAGCTGCTTCGGCCAACTGCTCCCGATCAAAAATCTCGAGCCCAAATGTGGCATAAACAGGAACTTTAGCGCGTGCCCCGCCAAGCAGCTTCCAAATTGGCTGTCCTAAAATCTTACCTTTGATGTCCCAGAGAGCCACATCGATCGCTGCGATGGCATGGCTGGCATAGCCGGTTTGACCTCGGGGCGAAAGTGTCCAATAGAGCTTTTCCCAAATCGCTTCTGTGTCGATCGGGTCGCAATCAAGCACAACATCCCTTGCGACATTATTGATAATGCGCTCAATAACAGATGCTTGCGTGATGCCCGTCATACCCCAACCACAGACACCTTCAGCCGTTTCAATCTTCACCAAGCAAACAGAGGAAGTAGATTGATAGCTATGGCCTAGAATTTCAAACTCGACAGGCACTTTCAGTGCGAAGGCTTCAATCTTTGTAATGAGATGATTTGACATTTTGAACCCCTTTAAATATTCCACATAAATATCTAAGTCTCCTAGATTCCCGCTCAATAATGTTTGAAGAAAGCGGTTGTTGTGTCCGTAATTGAAGTGACAAAATACCAAAAAGGACACAATGACAACGGCTTTAAAAAATGGTACTGCCAATCGATCATGTTGCAAAACAAACGGGTGTAGGAACGAATATATATTTGCTTCATCTCATATGAGCAAAGGGCTATTTTCTATATTTCAAACGTACAGGAAGATTTCCCAGCTTTTTTCTACAGCACAGACTCCTCAGGATGCTCGATGCTGGCAGCCTTCCAGTCTGACGATCGGGTACGCCTGATGGGAAAAGGTGCTGAGCCCTTTATTGATTCGGCTGTAAAAGTCTTAATAGAAATTTTCCAGACGACTACCAAGCGCCAACGGCCGTACATCTAATAAACTGCGGGCAGGACCCTTCCTCGTTTGGAATCTTTTCAACAGCGCAAATCAGAGTCACAGGTGAAGATTATGAAAGACTCGACCAACCGAATTTGCTTGACCAACCACTAAATCGTGAATTTGATCTTCGCCCAATGTCTGACTAACGCAAAACAGACCATTTAGCCGATGATCTGATCGATCCAACTTTCCACCTCTTCAATTGACTCTTCCTCAGTGATTGCTGATGTGTCGATCAAGTTGATATTCCGACCGTTAGTCTGTGCATTGCCTTTGAGCCAATTGCTAAAGCGCTGCTGCTCTTTGATAAATTCTGAGTCATAAGTGCCGCGCCACTCCGGCCGGGCTTTTAGCCTACGCTCAAGCTCGTCATCATCACACACCATCGCTAGAAAGTGAATGCTCGAAAAGTAGCGAGCCTCGACATTCTCAACAACATTATCAGGGATGGCACCCGCATTAAACACTACCACCGGTCTGCCAGACATGCCCACGTTTTTGGCGACGCGCAGCCACGTATCAAAAAAGCCTTTAGCACCACCGTTTTCCTCACTCGCAAACTCGTTCCGCCACAAAATATCCCCGTCTAGCAACACCGCTTTGTCGTAGTTGACAGTCAAAGATTGGCAAACCGTTGATTTGCCTGCGCTAGACGGACCACACACAAACATCATCGGAAAATAGTTGAATTGGTGATGATGACCGCATTCAGGGCAAACGGCCCAAGCTTGGTTGGCTGATCCCTCGTCCTTGACAATTTCTTTATCAGCGCGGTACATCCCGCACTTGTAACATACATTTAACATGGTTTTTTGAGCAGGATGCAGGCCCAATTCCATTGGACTAGGACAAACGCCGCTTCCTACTTCTCACTTTCTACTTTTCACTGATTGATCGATGGCA
>JBCCSO010000567.1:0-3852 GCA_039199965.1 Chloroflexota bacterium
AAGAATCTGTGACAATAGGTGATCTTGTAAAGGTTTGTATCTGTACGGTTCCGGTCACGTCAAAGTCTATGGTTTGGGACACGCTGGCTGTATCTGTCACAGTCGTTAGCACGTTGATGTCGGCCGTTGATGTGATGGTGCTGGTGAAGATCGGATCAACCAGACTGAGATAAGCATCATCCCAGTAGACGTTGTTGTGCTTGGTAGGATGTCTAGGCTGGGAATAGACAAACACTGTGATTTCCCCTGCCTCTGCCACGGCCGAAATTGTGAACAGGCCGTATTCATCATACTGAATGCGCCCCCAAGGGTCTGTCTCTTGATCACTCCAAATGATTGAACTGCTTCTAAAATCTGTGCCACCCGTGGGGTCAATGCCCACCTTTTGGAATAGCTCACCGTCATCCGGCCCGGAAATCGCGTCTCCATCGTCTTGGGCGGACCAAGAGTGCCCCCAACTACTAAAGCAGTAAGTTTGACCTTGCTCTACTGAAACCGTTTGCATGGCACCACCCTCATGGGTGCTAAAGAAAGTGAAATATTGCAGTGCTTCTGAGCCATCTCGCAAACGGTTTGGGAAGGGGCACGGTTCAGTCCCTATGCAGGCAGGTTTATATTCCGGCTGACGAAAGCGGACCGGATCAGGGTTTTCAAATTCTTTTTGGCTGCGCCAGTAGGGGGTCCAATCGCTGGGCATTTGGGCCGTGGTGCAAATGCCGGCCGGGCAGTCTGGCAGCGGTTCGGCCGGGACGTAGCTAGTGTACTGCCCTTCAAAGGATGGATTTTGCAAAAGATTGGGACCGGGCTCCTGTCGGCAAACATCTATAGCATCTTGTGTCAGGCTAAAGGTTTCTGTGGTTGCTTCAGTGATGGTCTGCCCGTTTGCTTCTTGGCTACTGATCAGAATCAAACTCAAAAAGCACAAACTTGCAATGGTGCTCCCCACCAAGGTCAATAGTCGATTTTTAATATTCATAACTTTTCCATTTTCAAGCTGCTCTTCTGGCGAAAGTACAGCTTATCTCAACTGATTTTACTCGAGGGGAATCCGTCCTTAGACTGATTTTCATGCCTTATGCACGGAGCTTGTAACTGAAATGAGGGTGTTTTGCCGAAAAAGCTAAGAATCTTTCAATGATGATTATCAAAATGATGAACGAAGACCGCCTGTACACTCAGCGACTTCCTTTAAAAACTCACTTGAATTTACAGATTTGATAACAAATGTTTGCAGATCTGCTCATTTAATCTGCCCTTACTTTTGGGACACTACCTGCACAACGTTGATCGAGCTAACCGGTTGGCTCCTATTTTTATCAATTGCGAAGTTGGCAAGACATAGGAGACAAAATGAACAACCTAACCTTAAACAAAATTCGAAATGTAGCTATTGCTGCTGTGATTGCGGCCGTACTATTGACTGTTGGCGTATCGAACAGCTTTGGCACCCTTGTAGGTGATGCTGATATTCAGCCTTCAGCCGTTCTAGCCGGTGACAGTGGTGGCTGGGATGGTGGTTAGGCAATTAGAAAGAAGAAAATACCCTGAAAGCCGATTAGAATAGCTTAACAGTTAATGGGCTGACGACCTACTTGGGTTTTTGTTTTCTTCAGTTGACCTTATCTAATGCTAGGGGCAGTGCTGCTCGTACCTACTTTAAGCAGCACTGCCTCTTTGCCTACTGACACCACTGGCTTGAGTAAAGCTCAATTTTACTCATAACCCGTTGACTTATCTTGGTTTTCCGTCTGTACATCGGTGGCTGATTAAGCTCGCTGTAGATTGAGTGAAGTTGGCGAATCCCCTCTACCCCATTCCCTTTGCATATCTCTATTTCAGCTTGGGCTTCTTCTAGAATCAAGATTTCTACTTTTTGCCCTTGATTTCTTCTGTAGATTAAAGCGTCCTGCACAATCGGTCGGGCTTCTTCAAACTTTCCGCTTTGAATCATAGCAAATGCGCAATTTGTATAGTGAGAGTTGAGCAAATGAAAATTGTGGGTCCTTTCCAGAAAATCTTTATCAGTTTCCTCGATTGTTCTGAGCGCATCTTCAGTTTTTTGCAAATCTAAATAAAGTGCTGTTTGTGCAATTAACACCCTTGCTTCTAAGATTCGATTTGGATGGTTGCGCAGATGCTTTTTGGCTAACTGAAACTGTTCAACTGCTTGTTCCGGTTTGTCTTTGTATTCGTAAAAAAAAAGCCCGAAATTGTGGTGTGCTCTGGGTAGGGCATGATGAAACTTATTCCGTTCTAGAAATGAAATGTTTTTTTGAAACTGTTCTTCGGCTGCTTCAAAATCACCCTTTTCGCTACTGAAAATACCTTTTCTCAAGAGCGCGTTTGCGTAGTCTTCATTATTAATCTCAAATTCTTTAAAAATATCTATCGACCGAGCGTTGTGCTCAATCGCATGGTCTAGTTTTTCAGTCAGGAAGTAGCACCAGCTCATTTGGTGGAGCGCCCCCGCAATTTCGGCCGATTCCTCTAAATCGTAGGCAATTTTGAGGGCTGTTTGGTGCATACTTAACGCTTGATCAAACTCACGGAGTTTTTGCTTAATAAATGCAAGCTGGTTGAGTAAGCGGCATTTGTAAAGGTCGTTTTCGTCCATGTCATATCTTGCAGAAAACTCCCAAACATCGGCCCAAATATTTAAAAATCCCTGATCCTTAATGGGGCCAAAAATCATATAAAGCAGGTGAGCTCGCAGGTCCGCAATGTTGGGGTGATGGGTTAGCTCGTGGCTAAACTTGAGCATGTGAAACAGCTTTAGGTTTGTATCATAACCAAACGTTGGGGATGTTTGGCTGAAGAAATCTTGCCAGTAGCCGAACAGCCTGTCGGCCGCCTTGTGAAACAGTGCTTGCTCTGTTGGGGACTGCCTTTGGGCGTAGACAATGCCTAAATATTGAATAGTCAAATTGTGGACCGTAAAGTGGATCGAGTTGTCGGTGTATTCGTTCTGAATCAGTCCAAAGCGTCTCAGCTCATCAGTGCCAATTTTCATCTGCTGATCACTGAGGTCGGTTACCCCCTTCAATTCACGGTAGCCCGCTCCGATTGTTCGGTAAAAACAGAGTATCCAGATAATCTGCCTGCCATGAGCAGACAAAGACTCCCAAACCTTTTCATAAATAAAGCTGTGATACCCCTCTTCACCAAGATCTAGCTGATTCAATAAAACATCGATCGGATAGTTTGACAACAGCTCTGGAAATAGCAGCAGGGTTAAAGGATGACCGCCTACAGATGTATAGATTTTCTCCACGAGTCCTAGAGTAAAGCGGTCGGCCGGAAATCCGGCTGGGCCAGACTCTTCCGCTTTTGCCTTCAGCAAAGTGAGGGCCGAAGCTCGATCAATTTCTTCCAAATTCCAACTGTAAAAGGAGCTATTGGGAACCAGCCTGGGGCAAAAGCGGGAAGTCATCAAGATCTTTGATGGAGGGAGCAAAATTGGCGAAAACTTTTCAGTTATCACTTGAGCGTGGTCGGGGTTTTCTACGCCATCTATGAACAAAAGGTAGCGGGTGTCTTTCAGAACGCCTGTAATTTGTCCCAGCCTGCTTTCGGCCGATGTTAGGTTCAAGTCAGAAATACGCAGATGTTCTCCAATAGAGCGCGTTAACAACTCAAACACATTTTGTGTGGTTGCCTGCTCTGACAGCTTAAAGTTCACCCACACTACAGAGTCAAAACGATCCGCCTTGAGTTGAATATGAAATAAATTTTTGGCTAAAGCTGACTTGCCTAATCCGCCCCGGCCGAAAATTACAAAAAATCGATGGGCTTCACCATTTAGCTGCGTGTTTATTTCAGAAACTGCATTGCGTTTCCCGTGCAGCTCAACCG
>JBCCSO010000568.1:0-3847 GCA_039199965.1 Chloroflexota bacterium
CCAAGATGGGCGCAAACACAAATTGGGCCAGCGCATACACCATGATCAGCAGCCCCACGGCCGATGGAGGTGCACCAAACGCCAGTGCGTAAAACGGCACAACGGGAAGCACAATGGTAAAACCCATTGAGTCTACGAAAACGATCGTCAAGATCGGTAACAGCTGACGAAAACTTAAAGACTTTTGTTCATTCATAATTAGACCTTTTGCCAACAAACATTCGGCGGCATTCAAATGATTACATTGTAAACATCATTCTAGCGAGGAGAGTTTACAATGTCAACATAGACATTGACAAAATTCGCTATGTGAACAAAAATCTAAGAGAGTGCACAAACAAATCTATGAATAAAACAAACGCAACGAAAAGCTCCTATCATCACGGAAATTTACGCGATGGTTTGATACAGGCGGGAATCAGCTTACTTGAAGAGGGCAACGCGCGTGAAGTGACACTGCGCAAGGTAGCCAAACAAGCAGGCGTCAGCCACGCAGCTCCCTATCGCCATTTTGAAGACAAGGTCGCCCTACTATCTGCAATCGCTGAGCAGGGTTTTAGGCAGTTGGCGGCCGAAATGAACAAGGGGATTGAAGAAAATCCTCAAAGCTCTTTCAATCAGATCATCGCCATCGGACAGAGGTACGTGGGGTTTGCCCAGCAGCATCCGGCCCAGTTGACTTTGATGTTTAGCGATTTATTAGCTCAGGGCAAAGATGAATCTCTGAGCGAAGCGGCCGGAGCCACATACGGGATTTTAGAGCAGTCGATTTCAAGAGCGCAGCAGGATGGCACCCTTAAACAGAGCAACCCTCAAAAAATGGGGAAAGCCTTCTGGGCAGCCGTACACGGCTTGGCGATGTTGACAAAAGAAGGGCTGATGGTACATGAGGAACAGCACTTAGATGATGCCGTAGAAAATGTTATGAAATTGATGTTTGATGGGATGGGATCGTAAGCGCCCTATATCAGAACAATCCGTGAGGTGAATGATGGCACATGACATTCAAGACATAGCGAAAAACTGCAAACATTTCTTGCCCGGCCGGGGCTCTATCAAAACGATGGCTGAAACCTTTCAAGAGCTGGCTGACTCTTTGAATGGGGATGAGTTGGCCGATCGCTACGGCTATGGAGAATATTTGCAGGCGTTTGAAGCAGAGATTGCAGCCATGTTTGGCAAAGAGGCGGCCGTTTTTATGCCCTCAGGTACGATGGCGCAGCAAATTGCCATGCGTATCTGGTGTGAGCGCCGGTCAAACTTTACGGTGGCCATGCACCCTAAAAGTCATTTAGAGTCTGCCGAGCACGCAGGCTATTTGTTTTTGCACAATATCCATCGCTTGCAGTTTGGCGGCCCCGAGTTCGTACAAAATCGGATGCTTACAGTGGAGGATTTTAAGAATTTAGGCCAGCAGCCGGGATCAGCCCTGATCGAACTCCCCTATCGTGAGCTAGGTGGCTCACTGCCGACATGGAATGAGCTGCAAGCGATTCGGGCTTGGTGTTCAGAGAAAGGCATTCCGCTCCACGTGGATGGGGCGCGTATTTGGCAGTGTCGGCCGTTTTATCAAAAAAGCTACCAAGAAATCGCTTCTTTGTTTGACAGCGTCTATGTCTCTTTCTACAAAGACATTGGTGGTTTAAGCGGCTCGATGCTGCTGGGGCCAGCCGACTTTATTGCTGAAGCCAAGGTTTGGCAAAGGCGCTACGGTGGAAATCTGTTTACACTAGCGCCTTTTGTAGCGGCCGCCAAACGAGGAATTGATCAAGTTGTACCAAAAATTGATAGCTGGGTGGGAAGGGCTCAGAAGGTGGCTGAAATATTCAATCAATTTGATGAGATCAGCACCTATCCCAATCCGCCTCACGCCAACTTTTTCAGACTTTACATTCGCGGTGACCACAAAACACTCACCGAAAAGCATCATCAGTTGGCAGAAGAAACCGGCATCATCATTTTCTGGGGATTACACCCTGCCGCCGTACCTAATACTGCCACAACCGAGATGCACTGTTGGGAAAATGCAATGAACTTTGATCTTGATCTACTAGCACCTTTTTTAAAAAGGTTGCTTGAATGATCAGATGAAGAGCATTAGTTGATCAATTTTCTGAGCCTAATTTTGTGGAAGTAGATTGCAAAATAGCTCGGCCATTTGTAGGGTTTGAAAAGGCTTTACCACCGATCAGAACAGTGTCCGGGGGCAGTGACACTGTTCTCACGAACTTCAATTCGACACAATAAGCCTTTTAAAATTCCTAGACCAAAATTATGTCAAACGTTAGTAGAAAGATTCCCACACCAATGAGCATACATATCCCAAGGGAGTAAAGTCCAACCACACCCCAAAATTTTGGTGTATCTTCTGACCGCTCAAACTGAAAGTTATGTTTAGGGTCTAGGGTCAAGGTAACTCTACCATTTCGGATATCTTGGAAAACCGATGTGATCAGGTATGTTGCAACGCCGAACAAGAACAGTGAAAAGAAGAAGTTTAAAGTGATATTCATAAGTTAAAATATATCTTTGGCGAGCCGTGCTGACTAAAAATTCCGTAGGCAAACAGTACCAAAGAATAAACATTGTATAAGATAAAACACGAATCTTATTTTGCATTTTCTTGTATTTATTTCCATAAACCAATCATAAATTCGGCATGTTTAGAAGTTTTTCATCTTAACTGTATTAAAGGTAAACATTACTTTTGCAAAAAGGCAACCACAATAAATATGAGAGGGTGGGCTCCATTTTTAGGGCAAGCGTGAATAGCAGATTCAGAAAAATTCGGCTATAAATCCTGCTTATGACTGCCCGAACAAAACTGCTGATCGCCAACCGAGGGGAAATTGCCGTTCGCATTGCCGATGCCGCCTTTGCCCTCAATATTCCAACTGTTTCACTTTACACAGAAAATGATCCCAACCCGCTTCACCGGCAACGGAGTGATGAGGCATTTCAGCTTCCCGGCCGGGGGGTGGCGGCATGGCTCAATATGGAAGCCATCATTGAAGTTGCACAGCAAACCGGCTGCAGTTTAATTCATCCGGGCTACGGCTTTTTGAGTGAAAACGGCCGATTTGCTCGACTCATCGAGCAAGTCGGCTTGACCTTCATTGGGGCTGATCCAGAAGATTTAGACCTACTGGGTAACAAAGTGCAGGCCCGCAAATTTGCGGCCGACATGGGGATTCCGGTGCTCCCCGGCCGATTTCAAGCAGCAACGCTTGAAGACGCCCAACACTTTCTAGAATCAATCAACGGCCGTGATGGACTCATGCTTAAAGCGGTTGCAGGGGGCGGCGGCCGGGGTATGCGGGCGGTTGAGGCTTCGACAAGCTCAGCCGTCTTAGCTGAAGCTTGGGCTAGAGCCAGCTCAGAAGCAGAACGGGCATTTGGCGATGGCAGCCTCTACTTTGAAAAGCTCATCACCGGCGGCCGTCATATCGAAGTCCAAATAATCGGGGATGGCTCAGGCGACATTAGCCATCTTTACACCCGCGACTGCTCCATTCAGCGCCGCTTTCAAAAGCTCATCGAGATTGCTCCAGCCCCCAATCTTGAACCAGATATGGCCCACGCGCTCCAAGTCGCGGCCGTTGAGCTGATGTCAGCTATCAAGTATTCAGGAGCAGGCACCGTTGAGTTTCTGGTTGAAGACGAAACATTCTATTTCATCGAAGCCAACGCCCGCATTCAGGTAGAGCACACCGTCACCGAAGAGATCACCGGGGTTGACTTGGTCCAATTCCAAATTCGACAGGCGATGGGTGAAATGCTGGGTGAAATGGGCTTGAACCAGCCTGAAATTCCCCCGCCACTGGGGATGGCAATGCAGTGCCGCATC
>JBCCSO010000569.1:0-3839 GCA_039199965.1 Chloroflexota bacterium
CCCCATCAACGGCTGGGAAAGAGTCATGTACTTCAACGATCCTGAGAATCCGATTGAGCACGTGCCGGACTTTAAATTCTCTACTTGGCACGATTTGGTTGGAGAAGAAGTGCGGGCAGTTCGCGAGCGAGCAGGCATTACTGAAATCAGCGGATTTAGCCGCTTTGAGGTCTCTGGGCCGGGTGCGGCCGAATGGCTGGATCGACTAAACACGAATAAACTGCCCAAAGTCGGCCGAACAGCGCTGGCTTATTTCTGCCGTGAGAATGGCCATCTCTACACCGAAGCGACGATTAATCGCATTGCTGAGGATCGCTTTATGCTGTTGCACGCAGCTCCGGCCGAATGGCACGACTGGCAGTGGCTCGAAGAACTTTTGCCGCCGGACGGTAGTGTAACCATGACCAATCAAACCGGTAGCCACACCGCTTTGCATTTGGCTGGGCCAATGTCGCAGAAAATTTTGCAGAAAGTAACCCTAGATGATGTCAGCAACAAAGCCTTCCCGTGGCTCAGCACGCGCAACATCACCATCGGTTTTGCCCGTGTACAAGCGATCCGGGTAACCTTTACGGGTGAGTTAGGATACGAGCTTCACTTTCCAGTTGAGTACTCTCAATCGGTTTATGATCGATTGGTAGAAGCGGGTGAAGAGTTTGGCATGGTCCACTTTGGTCTATTTGCCACCGAGTCGATGCGGCTTGAAAAAGGGTATCTGGCTTGGAAACAGGAGATCATGAGCGAAGTGACGCCGCTTGAAGCTGGCTTGAGCCGATTTGTCCGCTTTGACAAGGGCGACTTCATCGGCCGGGAGGCGTTGCTCAAGCAAAAGGAATCCGATCTTCCAAAAACACTCGTCACGATGATCGTCGACAATGGCATTGCACCAGCTCATGAGGGGGACCCAGTGTATTCAGGAGAAGATTTAATTGGGGTGGTAACGTCTGGTGGTTACGGCCATACGGTCAGAAAAAATATCGCGATGGCGTATGTTGATACTCCGTATTCTGAGTTGGGCACAAAGCTAGCCATTGAGATTATCGGGCACCGCAGTCCGGCCGAGATTGTAGCATCCCCAATCTTTGATCCAAAGCACGAACGGCCGCGAAATACAGGTTAATCGAGCAGGACTTTTATAAGGAGCAAACAGATATATTTGTAACAACAGCAACGAGTGATTCGTCAAACTTTTTTATGCGATAGCTGTTTCCAAATGACGAAGCTTTAAGTGTTTTTGCTAGATTTTTCTGACACAATACTGGTGTTTGACCAAACAACTATTGCTAGGTATTTGCATGATATAAACTTAAGCTCTTAGGCTTCTGGAATCAGACCGGCATCGGCCGCCCACAGCGCAATGTACAGCAAGCAAACCGCCGTTGAATTGGTCACAATGTGAATCACAATCGGCATAAAGATTGAGCGGGTTGCTTCATAGCAGTAGGCAATTACCCAGCCCATGATGAAGGCCGAAAGGGTTACCCCTAAGCTATCAAAATGAGCTAGACCAAAAAGCGTAGAGGTAATTAGCCCGCGCACCCAAAACCGATCTAGGTATTTCATTGTCCACGTGTGGAGCAATCCCCTAAAAAACAGCTCTTCAGAGATGGGGGCCAAAATGCCGATTGCCAGAAGAGCCAGCAAGAATGCACCAGCCGAGAATCCCCCGCTGGTAAACAGCTCGCCTCGGGCATTTACGCTGTCAAGGTTCCCCTCTAGCAGTAGCTGTGCAGCCAGAGCCAATATCGCACGCATCGGAATAATTGCAATCGCTATACCGGCCCCGATCAAGAACCATAGCCAGCTCCAGCGGAACGGATATAACCCTACTTCTTCGGCTGTTGCTTCACGCCGAACAACCCCAAAATAGGCAAAAACGCCCCCCAAACACAAAAAGTTTGCGGCACCAATCGCGGCAATCGTCCATGTAGCTAACTCCCCATCTTCAGAAATCGCAAACTGCCCAATTCCGGCCGAAGCTGCAAAGTAAAGTAGAAAGCCCGCCACCACAAACAGCCCAAACATCAACCACTTAGCGGTGTCAGCCGGCTGAATATAAAGTTCATTTTTTAGTTCTGTATCAAACATGCTTGAATTTTTGATTGAGGAAGCTGGTTTTATACCCCACCAGCACCACGGCGCTCAGATTCCTCAGTAGATTCCACTAAAATTCCTTTCCCTAAAGCTACCAAATTCTGCCACAGCTTTGCATCAATACGGATACCCTCTTGCGTTTGTTTAAGCTTCTGCTGAAACCAGTCTGAATGAATTTCAACCCGCAAAATCACGTCGTCAATTTGTCGGACAGCAATCGACTCTGAACGCTTGACCACCAGCTCAAACTCACGCGGTCTTAGGGCTGACTGTTTCTGAAAATGGTAAATCCGGCCGCCATCTTCTCGGAAATCAACCAGCATTTCTTCATTTTCAGCCACACGCCACCGGCATTCAATCCAAGGCAATCGACTGGAAGTCTTATCTAGATATGGCCAAATTAGATCGATATCAGGAGAGTGAATGACAGTTAAACGATGCTGTCCAGTTGCTTTTGCTTTCACCAGCGCGTAATCAACTAAATTTGGGAAGATGGCGAGCGCAGAGCCCCCTCTGGCATCCCAGACTGAAGCCGTTCCCGATTGAGAGAGTAGTTTGGCCTGCAGCTTATCCGGCCGCAGGGTGTCCAATGCTTGAGCTAGGCTCTGCTCAAACGGTTGACCGTGAAGTGCCAGCCAGCCAATCGCCTCGGCCGCGTCTTCCCGCTGCCCCTTGGGGAGTCCCAGCGCCTCAAATGCCTTCAGGCAGCCAACAACAATTTCATTGTGTGAAATAACCATCGTCACTTTTGTCGATCAGTCTTCGGTGGGTCAGTAGTCAGGACATCACAACGTTCACCGACTTACTGATCACTGATCTACTGTCTCACTGGCTCTGCGGTGCAACCGGCCAGAACCAATCATCTGCAAAAGGCTTCCCGACGTCAGACACGAGCGGTGCCCCTTGAAACAGGGTAATGCGCACCCACAAATTTGAGCGTGGGTCAAACTTGCTAGCTCCAAAAAAGGAGAGCTTGCAGCGGAGCAGATCAATGGGCAAACAGTCTTTCCCGATCAAGTTGTCCTGAATCTCTGCATAGGGCTTGGTAGCCAGAGACTGAATACGTTTAATCAGCCCCCGCTCGGCCGGATTAGCCATCAAATAATCGATCACAGTAGCAGCCGAGTTTTGATCAAGAAAGTTGTTGATACCGGCGTACAAGCAGGTAATGTCCCGCGCAATTGTCAGCGGCCGTTCTTTTTCTTGCCCCTCTTCCTCAAAGCGATTGCCCAAGCGGGGCTCTTCTTTGTCGGCCGAACTGTACCAGAACCACTGATTGTGCGGCCGCTCCCGGAAATCAATGTCGAGCGCCCACCCATAATTTTGATTGATGATGGCCTTCAGCTCACTCAACGGCATGGCTGGATCAATTCGGTAATCTTCAAAGCAGTTTAACTTTTCTGCCAATGGATTGATCAATTCAGGGTAAAGCTCCAGCAGAACTGAATTGATCACTTCTTGCGTCTCTTCCGAATAATCGGCCGACCATGCAAGGACATCCTGCCAACTCAAACCAGTCAGCTCTGGATTGATATTTTTTTGCTTGAGCAATTCAGCCAGTTCATCCAGCATCGTTTTATTCCGCAGCTGCTGCCGCTCATGTACCGTTTCAATTTCCGCTACGTGCTGTCTAGCCCGCTCAACCAACTGCCAGAATCTTTGACCGATTTGTGCCGTCATCTCACCATCCTGCACAACAGTGGCGATGGCGTATTCCCGAACGTTGACCCACTGGTGCAATAAAG
>JBCCSO010000570.1:0-3832 GCA_039199965.1 Chloroflexota bacterium
GGATCACCACCGCGCAGCCGGATCATGGCGGCACCCATCAAGGCGGTATTGGCGAAGAATATGACGGTGTAAGTAATTACATAATAAAGCAGACCGATGGCATAGGTGAGAATAGAGACTTCTTCACCTAACATAGAGTCAAACAAACCGGCCGCAAACATCGGCAAAATAAAAGTTAGCGACACCAAAATTACGCCGACGCCTGAAATAACAGGAAAGATGGCTAGCTCTTTATCTTGTTTTAAAACGGACCAGCTGGCTTTTGTAAGCTCCCAACTGTTTTGAATTCTTTGAAACATCCTGAACCCTCCGTAAGGTCTATGACTATCAATACAGGTCTCAATCCCTTACGCAGAATTCTAGCATTGGTTTTAATTTGTTGAAACTTAAAATCTGCTCAGGAGCCTAAGATTTTCCAGCAGCCTTTTTTACTTGGCTGCTGAGCTACAAATCAAGCGTGACAATCTCATCCTTAGGCGGGTAGCTTGTCATCGCATTTGACAGCAACAATCCTGAAATCACTCCGGCTTCAACACAGCCAAAGTTAAGATGGTTGGCCACCCAATCACCTGCCAGATAAAGATTGGCATAATCCGCTTTATCATAAACCGGCAGCCGGTGCTGGCTGCTACCGGGCACAGACAAGACATATCGTTCGCTGGGCTGAATATTGGCTCGCCAATATTGTGAATCAAAGCGTGATTCGCCTCGAAAGGCACTGTCTTGTCCGTCAAACAGCAGGTCCCACTTAAAGTCACGTGAGCCGTCTGGGCAGTGTTCAATTGCATTGGGCCATAGCCCTATTTTGTTTTTCAAAAATGCTAGGGTATCTTTTTTGACCTGTGCAGTGGCTTCAGCTTGAGGAAGCTGGTCTACTGGAATATATGGTCCAACTGGTGTCGTTGGCAATGGCTTACTCTCAAGCATTGGCCCACAAAAATAAGCGACGCTCAACGGGTACCGGTCTGCCTGATACGAGTAGCTTTCACGGCCGACAAGATGAGACATGTCTCCCCACGTATTTAACGCACCTTCGTTGTAAGAAACAATGGGCCGCCCCATATAACGCCATCCCAGCTCATAAGCGGATGGGATCATCCAAAGCTGAGCCGCCTGCGTCCTGACCGATTTAACGCTGTCAACCATCGTTTTCCACGCCGCTTTCTGCTCAATCAGCTTACCAGCAACATAAGGCAGCGCCCCCAACGATATGCCCAAGATCACATCGTCAAAATCTTTGCCAAACTCAAGCGTTTTTGTCTCAATATCGGGCCAGGAGTCGCTGTAATATTCTAAATTGATCCCTTTGGCCTGCAGTTCTTCAGCTTGCTCTATCTGATTCCAAAGCGGCTCAGACGGCCAACAGGGCAGGGCATTGACGGTAACCAGCGGCTGGTATTCATGATCAGGCTGTTTCAGGGTCGCTTGTACACCAACTTTTATCGCCGCAATATGGCTCCCATCAGCGGCCGGTTGTAGGTCATGCACCCGATGGAAATATTCAAACTTAACCCCTCGCTTTTTAAGCACTTCATAGAACGGTGCAAAAATTGTGTCTCCCATCCCCGCTTGAAACTTCCAAAACATCGCCCCGCGTGAAGTCAGCATCGATAAAACGGTGATGCGCAAAGCGGTCCCAGCTTCAATGCGCGGATTGTTGATGTCCCCATTTTCAAACGCAAACGCACCGTAATAGACCCCCATAGCCAGTGGGGAATCGATCATGATGTCGCCGTCGGGATAAGCATGCTTTTTTAACCACTGACGCAGGTCCAGATCATTGATGCTGTCAAGCCCATTCACGAGCAGATTGTCAGTTAAAAATCCGGCGATGATGGCGAAGGCAAAGTTGACGGCCGACCAGATGAAGTGCACGTTTGCATCGGTTTTAATCTTGTCTTTGACCCCGTGCCAATAACGGCCGATTCCCCAGCGGAGCAAGCGAACCAAGAGCGGTGTACGGAAATGGGGCGGAAACCATCCACCTGTTATGGTGTGCAGAAAATGCAGCACGCGAATAAACCCGTTCGCTAAAAGGGTTGCCGTATGAGCCCCAAATCGGTGAAATTTAGCCAACCATCCGCTCGGAAATTGTAGATCCGTAATACCACTGGGTGTTGACTGGGTTTTCCCCTGCAACAAATTCCGCAGCATCTGAATCCCTTCAAAAAGATAAGTTGAAGCGGGCAGCAAACCACCCTCACCCGGAGTCAGATCATTCGATGGCATCGGGGTCGGCCAAACGTTCCAGCGGTTCTCTTCTACATCAACAAACGCAGCAAAGCTGTGGGGCTTGAAAGCATCAAAGACGGTCGCCAGCGGGGAATCAGGAGCCCGTTTTAGTTCGTCGTAGCACTTAATGATGGTGCGAAAAGAATTGTGATAAAAGCCAAACCACAAGTGCAAACCGTGCTCTTCAATGCGCGCATTAAAGCCGGGCTTTAAATTTCGGCCGCTAGCCCCTTTGCCTCCCAAGCGCCAACCCATCTGGTAAACGGTAAATTCATACTCGTCGCTTTGCGGATTATCAGGATCAGTCAGAGCAAACAATGAGGCCATGGCACCGACCCCTCCACCAAGTACAGCTACTTTTTTCCGTTTTTTATTAGACGGATTGGGTGGCGTTGGTCGCGCCTTTTCGGCCGGGTAGATCGGTTGACCTTCGCGAATAAGCGTTTCTAATTCAGGGATATCGTTCCATTTTGCTGCCATTGCATAAAGCTCGGTCAAATGTGGAATGATGATGTCATTATCAAAGATTTGCACGAGGCCATCGACCAAATTGTGCCCCTCACCTAAAATGTTTTTGATGTCCGTTGCTGAGAGCGGGTAGTGGCTGGGATAAAACTCAGGGATGTGGACCAATACATCAACGCTTGAGGTGACCGGGCTGGCCAAGATTTCAGCCAGCGGGCCAAACGCCAAAGGCCAGCCTTCAACCATGGCTTGGGCGAAAATCACCCGGTAAAGCACGGTGTTCATGAACGTCTGCTCGGCCGCCGACTCTAATTTTGCTATCTCCCGGAACTCAAGATAGGCATAGATGATGGTGGTATTATGAGCGCGATACCAATTTTGGCTAGATGGTGATTGAATGTAAGTTAGCCATGCTTGAACCGGTTGGGGCTGGTCTGGGGCTTCAAAAATCCCCGCTTCGAATAGGGCTCCCGCTAATTCAGAGTAATAGATAAACTTCAGGTTTACTCTGCGCCACCAAACGCTACCCGGCTTCTCGCCTGAAAGTGGGTTGAGCACACCCCGATCAATCTCCCAGCGCATAAAGTCCAGCTCAGATCGACCAAAGCCATACGGGTCTAAAAAGTCACCCATGCCAAATAGCTTGTAAAATGCCTCACGCAATTGATAACGTCCTTCTGGGTCATCCGCTACTTTATCAACTGCTTTTTGAACAAGAGCTTCAATTTCAGGCACAGTCCGACCTTCAACAGGAACAATCGGCCGAGCTGCAATTTTGGTGCAACTACCGGGCGGATGCATCTGCCAATTGACTGTCATTTTGAAGGCGCCCAGCACCTGCCCTTTGGGCTGATCCCCAAACTCAAATCGGCTGGTTTGCACATCCGCTATAAAAGCATCTTCCACATGGATAAACCCCTCGATCGGTTCAATAAGTGCATGACTTAAATGGCCATCCATCCAGAAACAGAGATTTTTACCTCGAACATTGTGCGCTATCGCCTTTTGTCCAAATGGAGCCACAATTGAGCGCAACTGCGGATATTTTTGAAGGTGGGCTGGCTCCCCTAGCGATTTAAACTCGCCGTGGATTAACTTTGAATTTTGGTAGGAGTTAATCGCGTAGCTTTCGGCC
>JBCCSO010000571.1:0-3831 GCA_039199965.1 Chloroflexota bacterium
CAGCCTGACCAAACGTGGTGAGTAGATCTGTGAAGTCGGGGGTGCGTTCGTATTCAATTATGCGGGGTTCATCTGTGATGCCACCTAAGTCGGCCGCATGGGCCACCGCATCTGTAAAGTTGCCTAGCTCATCTACTAAGCCGACTGCCATCGCTTGCTTGCCGGAGTAAATTCGGCCATCTGCAATTTCACGCACTGTAGCTTCTTCAAGGCCGCGACCATCAACAATAATTTGTACAAACTGATCATAACTTTCGTCAATCAGTGCGTCTAAAATTTCAAGATGCTCGGCTGATATTTCATCGTATGGGCTGCCAATCGCTTTATTTGGGCCGCTTGCCACGTTCACTACATCAACCCCCCATTCATCGAGAAATTCTGAAAAGTTGAGCAGGCTCATGATCACACCCAGGCTACCTGTTGTCGTATCAGCGCGCGCGAAAATGTAATCGGCCGGAGCAGATACATAATATCCGCCAGAAGCAGCCGTTGAGGCCATACTCACCACAACCGGCTTGGTGAATTCGTCCCGAATGTATTCATGGATCTGAGCTGATCCCGTGACCGTGCCACCAGGGCTATCTACACGCAGCACAATCGCCTTAACATCTTCGTCTTCTTTTGCCGACTTGAGGTCTGCGATCACAGTTCCACTACCCGCACCATTTAAATAATTGGAGTCATCTGTTCCCACAATTACCCCTTCCACTCGCACAATGGCAACGGCCGGGCCTGAACCGAGTGATCCGCTGGATGAACCTCCATCAGCTACCGCGCTCAGTCCTGCTCCAAAGGATAAAAAAGTGAACATGATGCCACATGCTAGAATAGGCAGCAAAAATCCTAGTGCCACCCCCATTAGAATCCAAAATCCTTGACGTGAAGATTGCTGAATTATGATTGGCTGCGCGTTAGAATTTCCAAGCGATTTTGTGATGTCCTCAGGGCCACCGTCTACGCTGTTTAAGTTTGTTGTATTGATTTCTTCATTCATAAGTTGCTAAAAATAGATAGGGTTTGGTTTAAAATAATCATCAATTTAGCCTTATTTTTGGCGGATTATACTTGAACTACGTATGTACCCCTTCAATTCTCACTCAATTCACCTGTTATTTCCCCATGGGCTGGACGCGAAGGTTTTACCCTTAAGAACCGAAAGGTTATAATTTAGATTAGTACCCTAAAATTCACCCGCAGAAATCTTAAGTTAAAATTTAAGTTTAAAAGGAACGATCATTAGCATTTGATGGCTAATCCACTTCGTGTAAATTGCCTTCCCATCCAAAATTGAGCCTAAAAATCAAACTTTTACTAGTAGTGACGTATCGTTCATGAGATAGAGGTCCAAAAAGACAGAAGAGTCAATTCAATCATCTTTTCCTATCTCACTCATGTTTGCGCCATAGTCCAATTCAATTAGATCTAGGTCGACCTTACTGTCGGTCAAACATTTAAATTTAAGCCATCTCAGCAATCTTTGCTGAAAATTAAAAAGCATAACTGGAGAAAATATGCCAAAAGCATTAATTACAGGGATAACGGGCCAAGACGGTTCCTACCTAGCAGAGTTGCTGCTTAACAAGGGATATGAAGTAGTTGGAATGGTTCGCAGAACCAGCACCATCAACTTTCATCGAATCGCTCATATTCAAAACAAAATCACGATTGTTCCGGGAGATTTAGGTGACCAAATTTCACTCATTCATATTCTCGAGGAACACCGGCCGGATGAAGTCTACAACTTAGCGGCTCAGTCGTTTGTAGGCACATCTTTCAACCAACCGGTTTTTACGGGCGACGTAACGGGGCTAGGTGTAACCCGCCTTCTGGACGCGATCCGCATTGTGGACAAAAACATTCGATTCTACCAAGCAAGCACGAGCGAAATGTTCGGCAAAGTAGTTGAAGTCCCCCAAAAGGAGACAACGCCTTTCTATCCGCGCAGTCCGTACGGGGTGGCAAAACTATATGGTCACTGGATCACAGTTAACTACCGTGAAAGTTATGACCTATTTGCAACCTCTGGCATTTTGTTCAACCATGAATCACCCCGCCGCGGTCTGGAGTTTGTGACCCGAAAAATCACCTATCATGCAGCCATGATCAAGTTGGGTATGGCTAAAGAAATCCGTCTTGGCAATCTGGATGCTCGACGCGACTGGGGCTTTGCAGGCGACTACGTTGAGGGTATGTGGCTCATGCTCCAGCAAGACTCACCGGACGATTACGTTTTGGCAACCGGAGAAACATTTTCTGTTGAGCAATTCTTAGATGAAGCGTTTGGCCACATTGATATGGACTGGAAAGAGTTTGTGGTTCAGGATCCACGCTTTATGCGGCCGGCTGAAGTTGACCTTTTGGTTGGTGATCCCGCAAAAGCTGGCAAAAAGTTAGGCTGGGAACCACAAGTCACTTTCAAAGAATTGGTTGCGATGATGGTCGATGCTGACATTGATACGCTTAAGAAAGGGATCAAGCCAATTTAAGCGAACAATCGGCCAAAAACTTGAATATTGCTGATCAGATCAAAAGACCCTGTGCTAAGGGTCTTTTTTTATCTGAATATTTGGTGAAAGAGCCCGTATTTCCCCTAAATGTGACCACAGATTAATTGACAGTTAGAAATCATTTGCAAAAATTTAGACACAGATTGCTTTTCTCGAGCAACCTACAAATTAAGGGAGCAATTTTTACTCATTGGCCTAGCAACCTTGGGTCAGGCACCAACAGTTTGCTAGGTCATTAACAGACAGTATCTAGACCCAAAAAATTGGTTATTAAAACAGTTGAGTCATTCAATGCATTCAAACCGCCTCATAGCCAACTGATTGGGTATTAAAAAATAATTTCTTCAAGTTGGCTTTGGTTCAAAAGTTGCCAACTTTACTCAGTTTTTCACCTTATTGAGAAACGTATCAAGAGGTTTTTTCATGCATTCAATCAAATTTGGAACTGACGGCTGGCGCGGCCGGATCGCAGAAGAATATACATTTGACAACCTACGCCGCTGTGCTCAAGGCTTTGCTGATTATTTGCAGCAAGAAGGGTTAGCCGATCAAGGCATAGTCATTGGACACGATCAGCGCTTTCAGGCAGAGGATTTTGCAGCTGCCACGGCCGAAGTTCTAGCAGCCAACGGCATTCACGTATGGCTTACCAAAAGCAACACCCCAACCCCAACCATTTCGTACGCTGTAGTCGACAAAAAAGCAGGTGGCGCTATCAACATTACCGCCAGTCACAACCCTCCTTACGACTGCGGTTTCAAGGTTCGTGACCCATTTGGTGGTGCCATTGCCCCAAACGGACTAAAGAAAATTGAAAGCCTGATTCCTTACGATATGGAGGGGGTCAATAGAATGAAGCTCGATGATGCCATAAGTGATGAATTGGTCACCAAGTTTGATGCATCGGCCGCATATATTGAGCAGCTAAATCGTTTGATTGACATGGGCCCCATCAAAGATGCTGGCTTTAATGTCTTAGTTGACTGTATGTGGGGAAACGGCGCGGGATGGTTTCCAAAGCTGCTTGAGGGTGGCAAGACCAAAGTAACGGAGGTTCACAATGAGCGTAATCCGATCTTTCCATTTATGTCACGGCCGGAACCCATCGTGCCAAACGTTGACCACGGTTTGTCATTCGTCAAACAAATCGGGGCAGACGTTGCTATTATTAACGACGGCGACGCAGACCGGGTAGGCTTTGGGGATGAAAACGGCAATTTCATCGACCAACTGCGCGTTTACGGCCTGCTGGGCTACTACTTTCTAGAAGTACGTGGAGAGCGCGGCCCTATCGTCAAAACAATTTCAACGACCAAGATGCTCA